>NZ_JBEZGA010000014.1:0-164814 GCF_040649715.1 Micromonospora sp. NPDC048887
GCTCGGCGTGGCCGCAATCTCCTTCGAACGCGAGCACGGCGGCAACACCGTGGTGGTGACCGGCCAGCGCCGGCTTCCGCGCCGGCGGCCCGACGCCGTGCTCAGGCCGGCGGCCCGACGCCGAATGGGTCCCGCTCAGCGCACGCCGAGCAGGTCCACCACGAAGACGAGCGTCTCGTTCGGCTTGATGACGCCGCCCGCGCCCCGGGCGCCGTAGCCCAGGTGCGGCGGGATGGTGAGCTTGCGCCGGCCGCCCACCTTCATGCCCACGACGCCCTGGTCCCAGCCGGCGATGACCTGGCCGCCGCCGAGCGGGAACTCGAACGTCTCGCCCCGGTTCCACGAGGCGTCGAACTCACGGCCGTTCGAGTGGGCCACGCCCACGTAGTGCACGCTCACCAGTTGACCCGGGCGGGCCTCCGGGCCGTCGCCGACGGTGATGTCCTCGACCACCAGATCGGCGGGCGGGGCGCCCTCGATCGGGCCGACCTCGGGCTTGTCCATGAACGGTCTCCTCGGATGCTGACTGTGTGGTCACCGTCGATCCTGCCGGATCGCGACCGGCCGATACGCGCCGGTCCCCGCACACCGGCGTGGCGGGGACACGAGAGGGGGGCGGGCGCCGCCTGTCGGCGACGCCCGCCCCGGGGCGAGCTGCTTCACTTCAGCCAGGGCAGACGCTGGACCAGGGGGAGCTTCGCCCAGATCCGGCCGAGGCCGAGGGTGTTGCCGGCGCCCACGAGGGCCAGGCCGGCCAGCAGGCCCGCGTAGATGAGGTGGTCGTCCATGAAGGGGTTGTTCGCCGGGGGCAGCACGGCCGTCCACATCAGGACCAGGAGCAGTCCACCGGCGACGGCGGCGAGCCGGATGCCGATGCCGAGCATCAGCGCGACACCGATGCCGAGCAGGCCGAGCATGAACAGCCAGTCCGCCCAGGCCGCGCCGGCGATGTTCTGGTAGAAGCCGGCGAACGGTCCCTCGACGGCGTGGCCGAGGAAGCCCTTGGTCGGGCTGCCACCGTTGATCCAGGCGCCCTTCGCCGGGGTCTCGTGGCCGAGGCCGAACATCTTGTCGAGGAAGGCCCAGAGGAAGATCCAGCCCAGGGCGAGCCGCAGACCGGCCCACACGTACCGGGTGGCCTTCTGGCGGGTGGTCTCGGTGTGCGCCGCCGGAGCGGTGGTGACGGCGGGGGTCCGCTTGACGGCGGGGGTCCGCTCGATTGTCGCGGTCATGGTGTCCACGTCCCTTCCTGTGCCTCGCACCGCGCTTCCCGGTGGCACATTCATTCCACCGCCGCGCCGCGTCCGGGAGCAGGGCCGAGCGGTGCCCTCGTGACCGGGTCATTGGTCCCGTCCGTACCCGGTCCGGTCGGCCCCTCGCAGCCGGTCTGGTGCCCCTGACCAGGGCGTACGCCGGCCGCCTACCGTCGCAGGTGAAAGGCCGGCACGAGGAGGTCGTGATGAGGACGTGGCAGGTTACCGACGTGATGACCAGGGACGTCGCCACGGTGACGGAGGAGACCCCGTACCGCGAGGTCGTCGACGTGCTGGTGCGGCAGCGGATCAGCGGCGTGCCGGTGGTGGACTCGTTCCGCCGGGTGCTGGGGGTGATCTCCGAGGCGGACCTGCTGCACAAGGTGGAGCGGTCCGGCCACCCGGACGAGCGGCGGGTCTTCGAGGGGCGGCGCCGCCGTACCGCGCGGGAGAAGGCGGGCGCGCTGGTGGCCCGGGACCTGATGACCGCCCCCGCGGTCACCACCCACGAGCGGGCCTCGCTCGCGGCGACCGCCCGGCTGATGGACCACGAGGCGGTCAAGCGGCTCCCGGTGCTGGACGACCTGGGCCGGCTCGCCGGCATCGTCACCCGCGGTGACCTGCTGCGCGTGCACCTGCGCACCGACGCGGAGATCCGCGAGGACGTGGTGCACGAGGTGCTGCGCCGGGTGCTGTCGGTCCGCGACGGCCTGGTCACGGTGCAGGTCCGCGGCGGCGAGGTCACCATGGACGGACGGCTGGACCGGCGCAGCGCCGTCGAGCTGGCCGGCCGCCTCGCCGCTCAGGTCGCCGGCGTGGTCACGGTGCACAACACGATCGGGTACGACGTGGACGACACCACGCTGATGGAGCTGGACCCGGTGCACGCCACCCCTGTCGCCTGAGCGCCACCACCGCGGGCCCCGCCGGTCAGGTGGGGCCCCCGGTGGTGTGCGCGAGCTGGGCGGCGAGCAGTGCCGGGGCCTCGGCCAGCGACGGGCCGTACCAGGTGAGGTGCCGGCCGGACACCAGCGCCGCCGGCACCCCGGGGAACGCCTCCGGCCCGTCGTCGGCGGTGAACCGGTACGGCTCGTCGGGCAGCACCACCAGCTCCGGCGCGCGGGCGCGCAACTCGGCCAGGCTCGGCCGGGGATAGCGTTCCGGGTCGTCGGCCCAGCCGTTGCGGACGCCGAGCCGGGCCAGCACGTCCCCGGCGAACGTGTCCCGCCCCAGCACCACCCACGGACGCCGCCACACCGGCACCACGGCGGTGCGGACGAGCCCCGGCCCGGGCAGCGCGGCCCAGGCGCGGCGGGCCTCCCGCAGCCACCCCGGCTCGCCCGGCTCGCCCGGCTCGCCCAGCGCGACGGCCAGCTCACCGAGCTGGTCGAGGGCCTCCGGCACGGTACGCGGGAAGGTGACCCGCACCGGCACCCCGGCCGCCCGCAGCGCCTCGGCGTCGGCCAGCCGGTTCTCCTCCTCGTTGAGCAGCACCAGATCCGGCGCCAGCGCGAGCACCCGGTCCAGGTCCGGGTACTTCGTGCCGCCGACCCGGGCGACGTCCAGCCCGGCCGGATGGGTGCACCAGTCGGTCGCACCGACCAGCACCTCCGGGCGGGTGGCCGCGACCGCCTCGGTCAGCGACGGCACCAGCGACACCACCCGCACCGCGCGTCCTCCCTCGTACCGTCAGCGGGCCGGCGCGGCCACGGCGTCGGCGTTCTCCGGCGGCAGACCCGCCACCGGCACGCCCTTGCGGACCGCCCAGTCCACCGCCGCGCGCAGGTCCGACGTGGGCAGCGGCCGCCGGGTGGTCACCCCGACCGCCGCGTGCACCGTGTACGCCATGAACGGGTACGACCGGGCCAGCGCGCCGATCGCGTCGTGCAGCCGGCGTACCACCTCCAGCGCTGCTGGTTCGTCGAGTCCCGGCAGGAGGAGCTGGAACTCGTTCTCGGTGACGCGCAGCGCGCGGTCGACCGGCCGCAGCGCGGCGGTGACCGCGGTGAGCACGGCATGTCCCTCCCGGGCGACGCCGCGGCGGCCGAAGCGTTCCGGTGAGCCGGGCGGCGCGTCCACCCGCAGGCCGACGAGCGCCACCGGCAGCGTGCCGGAGGCGGTCACCCCGTCGGCGCCGGACCAGCGGGCCAGGCCGGGCTCGTCCAGCATCGCCTCGGCCGGCTCGGCCGGCCGGCTGTTCCGGTCGCCGCGGCGGGCCAGCAGCCGCAGCGCCGCCTCGGCGCGTGGTTCGCCCGGGCCGGCCGGGATGTCCCGTACCCGGGCGATCGCCTCGTCCAGCGCCGTGCGTGCCGCGGCGGGCAGCCGCTCGGCGAGCTGTTCGCGCAGCCGGATCGCCTCGTGCAGCGCCTCGTCGCGGCGGAAACCCCAGCGCCCCTCGAACAGCCGGCCTGACTCCAGCGTCGGCGCGGGCGCCACCTCGGCCCGGTCGTGCGCGACGACTGCGGCGCCGAACCGGGGACTCAGCACCACCACCGTCCACTCCCGGGCCAGCGCCTCGGCCTCGTCCAGCGCCACGCCGTAGGCGCCCTCGGGCAGGTCGGGGGGCGGTCCGCCGACCATCGCCACCACCGTCGCGGCGGCGCGGCCGGCGATGCGCCGGTAGACCTCGCGCTCCCGGGCGAAGTACGGCAGCCGCTGGAACAGCGCGAGCACGACGAGCGGGCCGTCCTCGGCCTCGGCGAGCGCCGCGCGTTCGATGGCGTGGGAGACGGCGACGAGACTGCGTTTGGTGAACTGTTCCAGGGTCCGTCCGCTGTGCACGGGCAGAGCCTAGAGGGACGAGCGCGGCAGCGCACCGGTCGACCGGACCGGCCGCGCCGCACCCGCCTACACTCGGGCGTCGACCGGACGAGGGGGATCGGGGCGAGATGACGAGCACAGGCAGCGTGACCGCCTCCTGGCTGCGGCCGATCCCGCCCGGCGCCGCGCCCCACCTGGTCCGCGCGGGCCACCTCGGCCATGCCGGGCGGCGGCTCGGCGACCTGGTGCAGGGCCGCCCGCCGGGGGTCACCGGCAGCCAGTGGAGCGCCGCCGGGCGGGCATCGCTGGACCTGGTGGTCTGCGCCGCCGGCACCGGGCTGCCGCGCTTCGCCGTGCGGTTCACCGCGCCCGCCCCGGACGGATCGCCCGCCCGGCGGGCCGAACGGCTGACCGACGCGGTCTGCGCCGCCGTCGGCCTGCCGCTGTTGCGCGTCGAGTCGCCGACGCTGGGCGGCACGGAGCAGGTCCGCCGGTTCGTCGAGTACGTGCTCGACGCGCGCGCCTACGCCGACGGCACCGACCCGGACGGCGGCGACGCGGTCGGCTTCCGGGACATCATCGGCCGGCTGCCGGACGGCCGGCGCGGACCGGTGAACGACCTCGGCGCGCTGGCCCGGGCCGAGGCGGTCGAGGCGTACGTGGCGGGCCGGATCGCCGACCCGATTCTGCGCGGCCTGCACGTGCGCTG
Organism: Micromonospora sp. NPDC048887; assembly: GCF_040649715.1. Classification (NCBI taxonomy): domain Bacteria; kingdom Bacillati; phylum Actinomycetota; class Actinomycetes; order Micromonosporales; family Micromonosporaceae; genus Micromonospora; species Micromonospora sp. NPDC048887. The sequence continues at coordinate 4,723 of NZ_JBEZGA010000014.1, forward strand.
GACCGACGGTCCGGCGGAGGGCTGGGCCTGGGCCGAGGTGCGGCCCGGTCACTGCCTGCTGGAGCGGGTCCGGCTGACCGCGCGCGGCCTGGACTGCGGCGTCGACCCGGGCCGGCTCGCCGAGGATCTGGCCGTGGTGGCGCTGGGGGAGCGGCTGCGTGACCTCGGGGGCAACGCGCCGGCCCTGCTGGAGCGCGCCGAACTGCGGGGGCGGGTACGCGCGCTGGCCGCCCGGCGGGACTCCTTCGACGGCGGATTCGCCTTCGACCACCTCTGCGCCGACTGAAACCGTCCGCGCCCGCGCGGGCACGGCGACTTTCGATTTTTTTCCGATCTCCGGTTGAACCTTCGCCGACGGCGCTCCGTACCTCATCGGGAATGGACGCAGATCTTCCCCGCCGCGCCCGGACGGCGCGGAGACGGTGCGGAAAGGGCATCGTCGGCCATTGACGCGCGACTCAGCGTCGCAGTGATCTCACACCCCGAATTCGTCGGTCCGCCGGGATCACCAGTCAACTACCGGATCGAGAAGGAGAGCAATTCGATGCGCAGGTCCACACGGGCGCGCCGGTCATCCGGTAACGCGCGGAGCAAGCGGATGCTGGCGGTGGTCGGCACGCTCGCGGTCTTCGGCGGCATCGTCGCCGTCACCCAGATCTCGTCCGCCCAGGACCGGCGGACGACCACCCGCGCGGCCTCGGCGTCCTGCGTGCCCGCGAGCCCGGGGGCGACCGCCCCGGACGGTCAGGGCAGCACCACCCGTACCTGGCAGAACGGCCGTTGGGTCCGCAACCACTGGGGTGACGGTCAGATGTCGCCGGCCGAGTGCCAGCAGACCACAGCCGGTGGCGCCGGCGCCGGCACCCCGACGGTGGCCTGCCCGGACGTCCGGAGCCGGCTGCCGCAGGTGCCGGGCCAGGCCCGGGCCGAGGTGGACCGCACCCTGGCGCTGCTGGAGAGCCAGATCGCCGAGGCGAACCGGCGGCTCGCGGCGGAGGGCCGCAACGGCGGCGAGTTCATCAACAACGCGATCCTGGGCCCGCTGGCGGACAAGCGGACCGCGGCGCTCAACCGGATCGCCACCGCGATCGGCCGGGTGGCCCAGCGTCCGCAGGGTCTGGAGCAGTTCGCCCGGTGCGCGGTGAGCGACACCCCGCGTAACGGCGGCCAGAACGGTGGCGGCCAGAACGGCGGTGGCCAGAACGGCGGGAACAACGGTGCCGGCCAGAACGGTGGCGGCAACAACGGCGGGAACAACAATGGCGGCGGCCAGAACAACGGCGGCGCCAACGGCCTGAACGTGCTCGCCAAGGACTGCTCCGGCAGTCAGCTCCAGGCGCACGACGGTTTCCAGAACGGCAACCGCTGCGTGAGCACCGCGTTCGGTGAGGTGGGCGCCGCGGCGAACAACCCCTCGCTGCTGATCACGCAGTTCCCGAACCAGGTGCGGCGCAACCAGCCGTTCACGCTGCGGGTGACCACCAGGAACCTGGTGCGGGACCGCTTCCTCGCCGCCGGCCAGGGCGGCTACTACCTGGAGAGCTCGCTGCTCAACGGCCAGGGCCTGGTACGCGGCCACTTCCACACCGCCTGCCGGATGTTGGGCAGCACCCGGCAGCCTCCGAACCCCCAGGACGTGCCGGCGTTCTTCGTCGCCACCGAGGACGGCCGGGGCGGCAACCAGCCGGACGACGTGCTGATCCAGATTCCGGGCCTCGCGCAGTCGGGCCTGGCGCAGTGCGCGGTCTGGGCCGGTGACGGCTCGCACCGCATTCCGATGATGGAGCGGGCGAACCAGACCCCGGCCATCGACGTGGTGCGCATCCGGGTCAACTGAGCGGACGAACGGCCGCGGCCGTCCGGGGACTACTCCGGGCGGCCGCGGCCGTTCCCGCATAAGGCTCGATGGGAGATGCCCCGGAGGAAATTTCATGCCGGTGGTATCCGGCCGGATGAAGAACGTCGACGACAGAAAGCCGACCGGGGCCATGCCGATTTCTCAGCGTGACCCCGGGATGCCCGACGGTGAGCCGGTGGTGCTCAGCGGTTCTTGTACGCCTCGACCACCGACACCGGGATGCGCCCGCGCTCGGAAATCTCGAACCCGTTCTTGGCGGCCCATTCCCGGATGGCACGGTTCTGCTCGCGATCCATTCCCGAGGTGCTCGGCCGGGTCGCGCGACGGGCGCCCCGGGTGACCTCGGTCCCGCCCCGGCTGATTCGCCGGCCAGCGCTGATGTACGGATCCAGGGCCTTACGCAGGACGCCCGCGTTCTCGTCGGAGACGTCGATCGTGTACGCCACGCCGTCCAGGCTGAACTCGACGGTCCGATCGGCCTTTCCGCCGTCGAGGTCGTCGGTCAGAACAGTGATTACTTTCCTTGCCATCGCCATTACTCCCTGTGTCGGGCGGGGTGTGGCTAAGAGTTTGACCTACCGTGCGGTAATTCCGCAAGAATAGCCGGTCGTTTCCATTCGCCGGGTCGCGGTAAACGGTGCCGCGATTGGGTGCCCGGCCCGCGGGTGCGACCCTCGGGCGTGGCCTGGGTCACAACCCGGAACAAGGGACACGTTTTGTTACTTGAGCCAAACACGCTCAACCAACGTGATGGCAGGTGTTCGATGGCAACTCTTCCGGTACTTCCGCTGACCGACGCCGTCCTGCTGCCCGGGATGGTCATCCCGGTGACCCTCGACCCGACCACCCAGGCCGCCGTCGACGCGGCCCGCGCCACCGGCGACAAGGAACTCCTGGCCGTACCCCGCATCGACGGCGAGTACGGCTCCGTCGGCGTGGTCGCGACGATCGAGAAGGTGGGCCGGCTGCCCAGCGGCGAACCCGCAGCGGTCATCCGCGGCCTCGCCCGCGCCCGCATCGGCTCCGGCGTACCCGGCCCCGGCGCCGCGCTCTGGGTCGAGGCGACCGCACTCGACGAACCCGCCCCGGCGGGCCGCGCCCGGGAACTCGCCCGCGAGTACCGCGCGCTCATGACGTCGGTGCTCCAGCAGCGCGGCGCCTGGCAGGTGATCGACGCGATGGAGCGGATGACCGACCTGTCCGAGCTGGCCGACTCGGCCGGCTACGCGCCCTGGCTCAGCCTGACGCAGAAGACCGAACTGCTCGCCGCCCCGGACGTCACCGCCCGGCTGGAACTGCTCGTCGGCTGGGTGCGGGAGCACCTGGCCGAGCAGGAGGTCACCGAGCAGATCAACAGCGACGTCCGCGAGGGGCTGGAGAAGTCCCAGCGCGAGTTCCTGCTCCGCCAGCAGCTCGCCGCGATCCGCAAGGAACTCGGCGAGGACGAGCCGGACGGCTCCGCCGACTACCGATCCCGGGTGGAGGCCGCCGACCTGCCGGAGAAGGTACGCGAGGCGGCGCTGCGCGAGGTCGGCAAGCTGGAGCGGGCCAGCGACGCCTCACCCGAGGCGGGCTGGATCCGAACCTGGCTGGACACCGTCCTGGAGATGCCGTGGAACACGCGTACCCAGGACAACACGGACCTGGCCGCGGCGCGGGCCGTGCTCGACGCCGACCACGCCGGCCTGGCCGACGTGAAGGACCGCATCCTGGAGTACCTCGCGGTGCGCAACCGGCGCGCGGAGCGCAACCTCGGCGTGGTCGGCGGACGCGGCTCCGGCGCGGTGCTGGCCCTGGCCGGCCCGCCCGGTGTCGGCAAGACCAGCCTCGGTGAGTCGGTCGCCCGGGCGCTGGGCCGCACCTTCGTCCGTGTGTCCCTCGGCGGGGTCCGGGACGAGGCGGAGATCCGCGGTCACCGGCGCACCTACGTCGGCGCGCTGCCGGGCCGGATCGTGCGGGCGCTGCGCGAGGCGGGCTCGATGAACCCGGTCGTGCTGCTCGACGAGGTCGACAAGCTGGCCGCCGGCTACGCCGGCGACCCGGCGGCGGCCCTGCTGGAGGTGCTCGACCCGGCGCAGAACCACACGTTCCGGGACCACTACCTGGAGGTCGACCTCGACCTGTCCGACGTGCTGTTCCTGGCCACCGCCAACGTGGTCGAGGCGATCCCCGGCCCGCTGCTGGACCGGATGGAGCTGGTCGCGCTGGACGGCTACACCGAGGACGAGAAGGTCGCCATCGCCCGCGACCACCTGCTGCCCCGGCAGCGGGAACGGGCCGGGCTGACCGCCGAGGAGGTCACAGTCGCCGACGAGGCACTGGCGCTGATCGCGGGCGAGTACACCCGGGAGGCGGGCGTCCGGCAGCTCGAACGGGCCCTCGCGAAGATCCTGCGCAAGGTGGCCGTCGCGCTCGCCGACGACCCCGCGCCGGTGCGCGTGGACGCCGGGAACCTGGCCCGCTACCTGGGCCGGCCGAAGTTCACCCCGGAGTCGGCCGAACGCACCGCCGTGCCCGGCGTGGCGACCGGCCTGGCCGTCACCGGCGCCGGTGGCGACGTGCTGTTCGTCGAGGCCACCACCATGGAGGGCGAGCCCGGGCTCACGCTCACCGGCCAGCTCGGCGACGTGATGAAGGAGTCCGCGCACATCGCGTGGTCGTACCTGCGGTCGAACGGCCGGCGCTACGGCCTGGACCCGAACGCGCTGGCCGGGCGGCGGATCCACCTGCACGTCCCGGCGGGCGCGGTGCCCAAGGACGGCCCGAGCGCCGGTATCACCATGGTGACCGCGCTGGCCTCACTGGTGACCGGCCGGCCGGTGCGGCCCGAGTTCGGGATGACCGGCGAGGTGACGCTCTCCGGCCGGGTGCTGCCGATCGGCGGGGTCAAGCAGAAGCTGCTCGCCGCGCACCGGGCCGGTCTCACCGAGGTGATCATCCCGAAGCGCAACGAGCCGGACCTGGACGACCTGCCGGCGCAGGTGCGGGAGGCGCTGACCGTGCACACGCTGTCCGACGTGGCGGACGTGCTCGCGCTGGCGCTGCGCCCGGCCGAGATCGGCACGGAGCCGGTGGACGGACCGGCGCTCGCCGCCGTCTGAGGCACCACCACCGCCCCGGCCACCGAATGGCGGCCGGGGCGGCGCCGTGCCGCCGGCCGGGGCGCGCTCAGTGGCGGTCGCGCCGCTCGTAGCCCCGGTCGCGGCGCTCGCCCGGGCCGTCGCCGTCCCGGTCCCGGCGTACGGTCGCCTTGCGGCCCTTGATGGTCGTGCCGCGCAGCCCGGCGATGATCTCGTCAGCCACCCCCTGCGGCACCTCGACCAGGGAGAACCGGTCGGCGATCTCGATCGAGCCGATGTCCCGGCCACTGATCCGGGTCTCCCCGGTGATCGCGCCGACCAGGTCCTGCGGCCGTACCCCGGCCCGCCGGCCCAGCCCGATGAAGACCTGCGTGGTGCCACCGGTACGCGGGCGGCCCGGACCCCGGCGCTCGCCCCGCCCACCGGCCTCCGGCCGGCCCTCGCGCGGGCCCCGGACCGGAACCTGCGGGATCTCCTCCTCGTCGTCCGAGCCCGGCGAGGTCGCCTCGTGCGCCAGCTTCACCGCCGCCAGCGCCACCTCGACCAGGTCGAACTCGTCGGTCAGCGACTCCACGATCGCCCGGTACGGGTCGAGGTCGTCCTCCAGCAGGCTCTCCCGCAGCGCGGCCTGGGTCAGCTCCAGCCGCCGCGTACGCATGTCCGCCACCGTCGGGATCTTGTCGATGGTGATGCGCTGCCCGGTGACCCGCTCGATGGTCTTGAGCATCCGGTGCTCACGCGGCTCGGCGAGCGTGATCGCCACACCCTCCCGTCCGGCCCGGCCCACCCGGCCGATCCGGTGCACGTACGACTCCGGCGCCGACGGCACGTCGTAGTTGACCACGTGCGTGAGCTGCTCGACGTCCAGCCCGCGGGCGGCCACGTCGGTGGCGACCAGCAGGTCCGCCGTGCCGGAGCGCAGCCGGCCCATCACCCGGTCCCGCTGCTCCTGGCTCATCCCGCCGTGCAGCGCCTCGGCCCGGTAGCCCCGGCCGTTCATCGTCTCGGTGAGCCGGTCCACCTCCTCGCGGCTGCGGCAGAACACGATCGCCGCGGTGGGCGACTCCACGTCCAGCACCCGGCCCAGCGCGGCCGGCTTGTGCCCCCGGGCCACGATGTACGCGCTCTGCCGTACCCGGGGCGCCTCCCCGGCGACCTGCCGCTCCCGCTCGATCCGGATGCGGACCGGATCGGTCAGGTGCTTGCGGGCCAGCCCGTCGATGCGGGCCGGCATGGTGGCCGAGAACAGCACGGTCTGCCGGCCGGCCGGGGCGTGCTCCAGGATCGCCTCGATGTCCTCGGCGAAGCCCATGTCGAGCATCTCGTCGGCCTCGTCCAGCACCACCGTGGCCAGCGCGCCCAGCCGCAGCGTGCCCCGGGCGATGTGGTCCAGCGCCCGGCCCGGCGTCGCGACCACCACGTCCACCCCGTGGTCCAGCGCGCGCAACTGCCGCCCGATCGGCTGCCCGCCGTAGATCGGCAGCACCCGGGCGCCCAGGTCCTTGCCGTAGCGGTGGAACGCCTCGGAGACCTGCACGGCCAGCTCCCGGGTCGGCACCAGCACCAGCGACACCGGGTCGCCCTCGGCCCGTCCCACAGGCATCCGCTGCAACAGCGGCAGCGCGAACGCGGCGGTCTTGCCCGTACCGGTGGCCGCCTGGCCCAGCAGATCCTGACCGGCCAGCAACGGGGGGATGGCCTCCCGCTGGATCGGCGTCGGTTCCTCGTAGCCGAGCGCGGACAGCGCGCCGAGCAATTCGGTGCGCAGCCCGAGATCGGCGAAGGCGAAGGTGTCCTCGGCGTCGGCGGTAACGGCGGGGTCGGTCGGGGTCGGTGCGGCGCTCATGCGACAAGCTTTTCATCACCGCCGCGCGCCGGTCGCGGCGACCGGGCAAACGTTCGCCGCGCCACCCGGCCGCCGCCCGATCCCGGTGACCCGGCGTGACCCCGTGCCCCCGCCGGGTCACCGGGCCAGGGCGGCCAGCAGCGTGGTGAGGCCCACCCCGACGTCGATCACGGCGCACCACAGCGCGTACCCGCGCGGCACCACCGTGCCGGTGCGGTGGTGCCAGGCGTCCCAGGCCGCGTGGACGAGCCAGCCCACCCCGACGATCACTCCGGCGAGGCCGGCGGACGCGACTGTGGCCACGACCGCCAGGCCGCTCCACACGCCCGCGCCGGCGAGCTGCGCCACCAGCGCGCGCCGGTCTCCCCACTGCCGCCGCCCGGTGCCGATCAGCAGGTAGCCGGCCGGCAGGACCAGCAGCGTCCACGGCGCGAAGACGGTGGGCGCGAACCACATGTCCACCGTCATGAGCAGCGCCACCACGGCCGGCCACCCGCGCGCCACGGCCGCCGTGACCGGATTGCGGCGGGGCGGCGCGGCGGGCGTGTGCCGGTGCCGCAGCGCCACCAGCAGCATCGCCGGCACCATCAGCAGGTGGCCGCCGAGCAGCAGCGTGTCGTCCCCGGCCCACCCGGCCCACCAGGGCGGGAGCAGCAGCAGGAACGGCACGTACATGGCGGCCGACATCTCCGCGGTGGCGGCCCGGCCGTCCCCCCGGTACCACATCCACGCGGCCATGCCCGCCGCCATGTTCGTCGCCATGACCAGCGCGCCCACGTCCGGCCGCGCCAGCACCGCCGCGCCGCCCAGCAGGTCCGCGCCCACCCGCCACAACGGCCCGAGCAGCAGCATCCCGGCCACCATCGCCACCACCATCCCGGCGAGGTGCCGGGTCCGCGCCCACCCGGCCCACCGCCGGGGTACGACCACAGTCATCTCCGTCATGCCCCGACCCTGCCGCCGCCCGGCGCACCGGAGAAGGCACGTCAGTCATCGGGAAACCGTGCGGACCGCACGGTCCGGCCGTGACATCTCCTCCGGGTGGGCGGGCCGGTGCACGCCCTAGGATCGGCGGGCATGAGCGTCGATCCGGCGGACCACCGGCTGCGCCGGGCCCGGCGGGTCACGCTGCTGTCGCTGGCCACCAACGCGTGGACCACGGTGTTGCTGCCCGCCGTCGGCCTGGCCCGCGAACCCGACCCGGTACGCGTCGCGCTCGGCGTGGCCGGGCTGCTCGGGTTCACCGCCGCCCAGATCGCGGTGCTGCACGCCGCCGTCACGCCGTGGCTGCCCGTACCGGCCCGTCGCCGCCGGCACGCCGCGCTCACCGTGGCGGCGCTGCTCAGCCTGCCGCTGCTCGGCCCGGTCGCGGCCGGAACCTGGCCCACCTGGGCGTGGCTGGGGGCGTCCCTGGTCGGCATGACGCCGCTGCTGTTCCGGCCCGCGGTCGCGGCGGTGGCGGCGGCTGGTGTGCTCGCGCTCTCCGCCGCCGTCACCTGGGCGGCGGGTGGGTCGGTGCTCACGGCGCTGCCGGTCACCGGCGTGGTGGGCGCCGGGATCGCCGCGCTCACCTGGGTCCAGGTCTGGTTCTGGGACCTGCTCGTCGAGGCCCGGCAGGGGCAGGCCGCCCAGGCGCGGCTCGCCGCCGCCGAGGAACGGCTGCGCTTCGCCCGGGACGTACACGATCTGCTCGGCCACGACCTCACAGTGATCGCGCTCAAGGCCGAGCTGGCGGAGCGGCTGGCGCCGCGCGACGCCGCCCGGGCCGCCCGGGAGGCGGCGGAGGCGCGGCGGCTCGCCGCGACGGCGCTGACCCGGGTACGCGCGGCGGTGCACGGCTACCGCGCCGTCGACCTGGCCGAGCAGGCCGCGGCGGTGGGGGAGGTGCTGCGCTCCAGTGGCGTACGCACGACAGTGGTGCCGCCGGACGGTGCGGTGCCCGCGCCGGTCGCCGCCGACCTGGCGGCCGTGCTGCGCGAAGCCGGGACCAACGTGCTGCGGCACAGCCGGGCCGGCTGGTGCCGGATCGAGATCATCCGGGAGGACGGCGTGGTGACACTCACCGTACGCAATGACGGCGTCCGTGCCGACGACGGCCCGGACCGGCTCAGCGGCGGCCTGCGCGGGCTGGCCGACCGGCTCGCCCCGGCCGGCGGCCGGGTCCGGGCCGAGGCCGCCGACGGCGTGTTCAGCCTGGTGGCGACAGTGCCGGTGACGCCGTGATCCGGGTGCTGCTGGCCGACGACGAGGAGCTGATCCGGCTCGCCCTGGCCGCGCTGCTCGACCTGGAACCGGACATCGAGGTGGTCGCGCACGCCCGCGACGGGCGCGGCGCCCTGGACGCCGCGCTGGCCCACCGCCCGGACGTCGCCGTGCTCGACCTGGAGATGCCGCCGCCCGGCGGTGTGGAGGTCGCCGCCGAGCTGACCCGGGCGCTGCCCGGCTGCGCCCCGGTGATCCTCACCGGACACGGCCGCCCCGCTCAGCTCCGCCCGGCGCTCGCCGCCGGGGTACGCGGGTTCCTCGCCAAGGGCGCCCCCGGCGGCGCGCTGGCCGACGTGATCCGCCGGGTGCACGCCGGCGCCCGCTACGTCGACCCCGCGCTCGCGGCCGACGCGCTCACCCTGCCCGAGTGCCCGCTGACGCCGCGTGAGCTGGAGACCCTCCGGCTGGCCGAGCTGGGCACCCCGGTCGCGGTGATCGCCCGGCGGACCCACCTGGCCGCCGGCACTGTCCGCAACCACCTGAGCGCCTGCGTGCAGAAGCTCGGCGCGGCCGACCGGGCCGAGGCGGTACGGCGGGCGCGCGAGGCCGGCTGGCTCTGACGTACGGGGCGTCGCGCGCGGTCGCCGGCGACTAGCCTGATCACGTGCGGACGGTCGAACTGCTCTGCGCTCCCCAACTGGAAGCGGCGGTTCGCGCTGCCTGGGACCGGCTCGCCGCCGCCGGGCTGCCCAGCCTGGCCCGCAACACGCACCAGACGAACCGGCCGCACCTGACGCTCGCCTCGGTCGAGGAGTTCCCGCCCGGCGCCGAGCAGCGCCTGGCCGACCTGTGCGACGCGGCGCTGCCGCTGCCGGTGCGGCTGGGCCGGGTGACGGTGCTCGACGGCAGCGCGCCGCTGGTGTGGCTGGTCCGGCCGACGCCGCAGCTCGTCGCGTTGCACGGTGCGGTCTGGGACGTGCTCGCCGAGGCGCCCGGCGGGCACTCGTGGCACCGTCCCGGCCGGTGGGTGCCGCACCTGAGCCTGGCGCTGCGGTTCGGCGCGGCGGACCGGCGCCGCGCCCGGGCGGTCGCCGGGGCCCACCCGCCGGCCGGTGCGTTCGTGGCGGCGCGCAGCTACGACGGCGACACCCGCACGGTCAGCGAGCTGACCACCGCCTGCCCGCGTTCCGGCGGCTGAGCCGGGGCCGCCCCCTCACGTGAGGGGACGGCCCGGGACGTCAGCGGTGGAAGCGCAGGTATTCGAACTCGGCGATCACCGCTGGTGTCGCACCGCCGTGCGCCACCAGCCCGATCCGCGGCGTCGTGCCGGCCGGGAACGCCCACACCGCGCCCCACGTCCAGCGCCTGCCGTCGCGGCTGGACCCGGCCCGGAACTCGTGCTCGCCGTTGACCGGGTCGATCCGGTGGGCCAGCCGCAGCCAGGTCGTGGTGCCCGGGGTGCCGACGATGCTGCCGCCGTACACGGGCTGCCCGGCGAAGGGCAGCTCGTAGCCGTACTCGACCTGCCGGGTGTTCCAGATCGCCACCTGGGTCAGCCGGGCGAACCGGTCGTCGTCGACGTACGCGACCAGGCCCGCCTGCTGGTAGTTGCGGACGCTGTCCTCGCCCAGGTCGAGCGTCACCTTGGTCTCGGCGACGTAGTTGCCGGCCGGCGCGTCGCGCAGCAGCACCGAGGCGGTGTTGCCGGTGCCGGACAGGTCGGCGTCCTGCACCGGCCAGCGCAACGCGCCGCCGCTCACCGTGGCGCCCGGGTCCTGGCGGACCCACGCCCAGGCCGGGTCGAGGCCGGCGGTGAACTCGTCGGAGAAGCCGCGCAGCACCGGGCCGACCCGGGGGTCGGGGACGGTGTGCCGGGCCGGACGGTACAGCCGGACGGCGCTGACGTTGTCGAACTCGGCCGGGCCGGCCTCGGCGCGCACTGACAGCTCACCGGCGCCGGGGCGGGGGAGCCGCGCGGTCACCCGGGCGACCGGGTCGCCGAGGCGGGACGGGCTCAGCGTGGCGACGAGTTGCCGCCCGCGTACCTCGATCGCGAGGTTGTGCCGGTCGCGCAGGTCGAGGCCGGCGGGCAGCGCGGTGGACGCGGCGCCCGCCGTGAGCCGGCCGCGCCCGACGCGGACGTCCACGCCGTGCAGCCGCAGCCCGGCGGTGGCCGCGCCGGTCAGCCGCAGGTCGGTCTCCACCCGCAGGTCACCGCCGATGCGGGTACGCCAGGTGAGCGTGCCGCTGCCGGTCAGCACCCCGCCGGTGGCCTGCCAGCGGCCGCGCTCGGCCCGCCAGCCCCGCAGGTCTCCGGTGGCGAACCGGGCGTCGACCGGCCCGGTGGTGACCGGCGCGGGCCGGGCGGCGACGGAGGGACCGGCGCCCGCGTTCACGGTGGGCCATCCGTCGACCCAGTCGAGGCGGTCCAGCAGCATCGGCCGCTCGTTGACGCCGAACGGCTCGTCCAGGTACGGGTCGGCGCGGTCGATCGCGTGGTAGGCGATCCAGTCCTGCCCGGACAGGTCGGTGAGCACCGCGTTGTGCCCGGTGCCGATCCAGCGGTTGCCGTTCTGGGTGAGCACGGGCGTGCCGCCGGCCCGGGACACGTCGAGGCGCTGCCCGTCCCGGTCGGTGAACGGGCCGCGCGGGTCACGGGACCGGCCGACCTGGACGGAGTAGCCGGTGGCCGGGCCGGCGCAGCAGTTCGCGGTCGACGCGAACAGGTAGTACCAGCCGTCGCGGCGCAGCACGTACGCGCCCTCGAACTTGTTGTCGATCGCGACCGGTGTCGGCGTGCCGACCGCGCGCAGCCCGTCCGGCGACAGCTCGGTGACCGAGACGCCGCCGTAGTAGCTGCCGTAGTAGAGCCAGTGCCGGCCGTCGGCGCCGGTGAGCTGGCTCGGGTCGATCGTCCACAGGTATCCGCCGCCCGCGCCGGGTCGCGGCGCGACCACTGGCGTGTCGGCGAAGGTCCACGGTCCCGCCGGGCTCGGCGCGGTGGCCACGCCGACGGCGGTGTCGAACGTGTCGTCGGAGACGCCTGTGTCGGTGACAGTCACGTACATGACCCAGCGGCCGGCCACCCGCCGCACGTCCGGCGCCCAGAACGCGGCACCGGGCGCGGCGTAGGCGGGCCGCTGGTCCGGGGCGAACGCGTCGCCCACGAAGGACCAGTCGACCAGGTCGGCCGAACGCGCGATCGGCACCCGGTGCGCCAGGCCTTCGCCCTCGCGCAGCGGGTCGGAGGTGCCGAAGGCGTACCAGAGCCCGTCGTCGCCGCGCACCACGACCGGGTCGGCGAAGGTGTCGGCGAACCCGGCGGAGACCGGGTTGCGGTAGCGGTCGGGCCCGGCGGCGGACGCGGGGGCCGCGCCGGCGAGCAGGAGCGTGAGTACGGCGGCGAGCGCGCCACCGCGGCGGAGGTGTCCCATCGGGCCTGCCCTCGGGGATAGACGGAGGTGCCGGTGCCACCGTTTCTACAACGTTGGAGAGACTGCTGTAAAGAACCCGGGACCGTTCGGCGCGGCCCGAACCGTGCCCGTGTCAGCATGGGCCGATGACCATCGGTGCCGACGGACGCGGACTCGCCGGGTTCGCCGCGCTGCTCGCCGACCCCACCCGGGCCGGTTTCTGCCTCGCCCTGCTCGACGGCCGGGCCTGGACCGCCGGGGAACTGGCCCGCGCCGCCGGGGTGGCCGCGTCCACCGCCAGCGACCACCTCACCCGGCTCGTGGCCGGCGGCCTGCTCGTCGAGCAGCGGCAGGGCCGTCACCGGTACGTCCGCCTCGCCGACCCGGCCGTCGCGCAGCTCGTCGAGGACCTGGCCGCGCGGGCGCCCGCACCGGCGACCCCGCCCCGCACGTTGCGCGCCGCGTCGGCCGGGACCGCCCTGGCGTACGCCCGCACCTGCTACGACCACCTGGCCGGGCGGCTCGGCGTGCTGCTGCACGACGCCTTGCTCGCCCGTGGCGTGCTCGACCGCTCCGGCGGGCTGGCGCTCACCGGCGCGGGAGTGGCCTGGCTGGACCGTCTCGGCGTGCCTGTCGAACCGCTGCGCGCGACCCGGCGTCCGCTGGTCCGCGACTGCCTGGACTGGACCGAGCGGCGCCCGCACCTGGCCGGCGCGGTCGGCGCGGCGCTGTGCGGACGCTTCCTCGACCTCGGCTGGACCGTGCGCGGCACCGGCCGGGCGGTACGCCTCACCCCGGCCGGGCGCGACGCGCTGGCCGACACGCTCGGGCTCGACCCGGCGCTGCTGGCCCCGCCCGCCTCCCGCGACACCGGCCCGGCGCGCGCCTGACCTGGGCCCGGTCGCGCCCGCGCGGATCGTTCGGTCCGGACCGAACCGTTCCCGCCCTACGGTCGGGCGATGGATCTACCGACCATCCCTGCTGCCCCGGGGACCCCGCCCTGCGGACCCCCGACGCTCGGCGACGACGGCTGGGTGGTCACCCGGCACGCCGACGTCCTCGCCGCCCTGACCGACAGCCGCTGCGTGGTGCCGCCCGTCCCGGACGGGCCGGCGGGCACCCTCGCGTGGCTGCGCGCCTCGGTGAGCCGGTTCAGCCCGCCGGGCCGGCACGCCGCGCGACGAGCCGTCGGGGTGGCGGCACTTGATGCCCTGGACCCCGGGGAACTCCGCCGCGCCGCCGAGCGGCTGACCGAGCGGATCCTCGACCGTCCGAGCGAGGAGAACATGACCCCGGCTCGGCGCGTACCCCTGCTGGTGCTCGCCGAACGGCTCGGCCTGGCCGACCCGGCGGCGGCCGCCACGGAGGTGGTGGCGGTGGCGGCCGCATACCACCCGGGCGCCGATCCGGCGGCCGCGCGGCGGGCGGACCGGGCGGTGGCGGCGCTGCTCGCCCTGTCGCCGCAGGCACCTGCGGAGGTGACCGCGAACCGACTCGGCCTGCTCGTGCAGGCCGCCGACGCCACCGCCGGGCTGATCGACGCCGCCGTCCGGCACGGACGGGCCGCGCCGGACGGGCTCGCCACGGCCATGCTGCTCGCCGAGGTGCTGCGGCTGGACCCACCGGTACGGCTCACCCGCCGGGTCGCCGCCGACGCGCTGAGCCTGGGCGGCCGGGCGGTGCGGGCGGGCGACCGGCTGCTGCTGCGGTTCGACGCGGCGAACCGTGATCCAGCTGTCTTCCCGGACCCGGACCGGTTCCGGGCCGGCCCGGCCGGCCCGGTACTGACCTTCGGCGCCGGTCCGCGCGGCTGCCCGGGGGAGCGGCACGCGCTCGCTCTGGCGACCGGCGTGGTCGACGTGCTGCGCCGCGCCTCCCGCACGCTCATCGAGGGGAGCCGGCGATGACCGACAGGTACCGCGCGTTCCGGGAGCTGCACCGGCCCGGTGACCCGCTGCTGCTGCCGAACGCCTGGGACCACGCCTCCGCCGCGGCACTCGCCGCCAGAGGGCATCCGGCGATCGGCACGACCAGCCTCGGCGTGGCGGCAGCCGCCGGCCGCCCGGACGCCGTCCGGGCCACCCGTGCCGAGACGCTGGAGCTGGCGTACCGGCTGCGGGACCTGCCGGCGCTGCTGACGGTGGACGTCGAGGACGGCTTCCACGACGACCCGGCGGAGGTGGCGCGCTTCGTCGGCGAGCTGGCCGCCCTCGGCGTGGTCGGCGTGAACCTGGAGGACGGCCGCCCGGACGGGCACCTGGCCCCGGCGGAGCACGTGGCCGCCGTGATCGCGGCGGTCCGCGCCGCCGTGCCGGAGATGGTCGTCAACGCCCGCACCGACGCCTGGTGGCTGGACGTGCCGTCACCGCTGGACGAGGCACTCCGGCGGGCGGCGGTGTTCCGGGCGGCCGGCGCGGACTGCCTGTTCGTGCCGGGCGCACCCGACGACCTGGTCGGTGTGCTCGCCGCCGGGGCCGGGTTGCCGCTGAACGTGCTGTACCGGACGGGCGGCCCGGACCTGGCCGCCCTCGGGCGGCTCGGCGTGGCCCGGGTCAGCACCGGCTCGCTGCTGTTCCGGGCCGCCCTCGGCGCGGCGCTGCACCTGGCCGACGCGATAGGCGCCGGGCGCGACCCGCGCCTGCCCGCTCCGCCCGGGTACGAGGAGGTGCAGTCCCTGGCCCGGCCGTTCGCCACCTGATCGGGCACCTTCGGGGCGGATGCGAGGATTGCCGCCTCTCGCCTGATTACGGTGTGTGAAAGCCCAATCACGCCGTGTCCTGACCGAGAGGGGACGGAGACCATGCGAGTGCCCAGCCGCAGCCCCGGTCGCCAGCCCGGTCCCGCAGCCACACCCACCGCCCCCGCCCGGCGGGTGCCCGCCGCCGGGCGGCACGGCGGCGCCGCGCCGGACCTGGCCGCGTACCGGGCGGCGGTTGCGGATCTCCTGGTCGAGGTGGGCGCGCTCGCCGACGCGCCGTCGGCCACCGCCCGTCAGGTGCTGCTCGACCAGCGGCTGCGCGAGCCGGCCATCGCCGCCGTCCTCGACGCCACCCCGCAGGGCCTGATCGGCGCCCGGGAGACGCTGCTGCTGGAGATGGCCCGCTACCAGCCCAACGCGCGCAGCTCCGCGCAGGACCTCACCGCGCTGGTCCGGATCTACCTGCTCTCCCGCGTGGACGTGCTCTGGTGGCGGGACAGCCCGACGTTCCTCACCGACGACCAGGTGCGCACCAGCACCGAACTGGTCGACCTGGAGTGGCTGCGCCGCCGCGGCCTGCTCGAATTCCGCTACCAGGAGCAGCCCGCCACAGTGGTGGGGCGCGGGCTGCGGGCCCTCCGGCGGCGGCTGCGCCCGGACGCCACACCGCGTACCGCCGGGCTGCTGTTCCGCCGGGCCCGCCGCGAGATGATCGCCTTCCTCAACGACCTGGCCCGGGAGTTCACCGCCGTCGCGCCCGACAGCACGCCGCCGCTCTGGGTGACCAGCCTGGCCCGCAGCGCCGAACACCAGTACCGGCTGCGCCGCCTCGGGTACGCGGCGATGGTGCCCAGCGGCCACTGCCTCGGCTGGGCCGCCGACGTCGAACTGGAGTGGTACGACCGCTTCGGCGCCCGCCCCGCGCTCGCCGGGCTGCTGCTGGCCCGCCAGGACGCGGGCGAGGTGAACGTGGTCGACGAGGGACAGGCGTGGCACGTCTGTCTCGCCCCGGCCGCCCGCCGCCGCTACCGGCGCGCGTACGAGGCCGAGATGGGGGTGTGACCCGTGTGCGGCATCGCGCTGAGCATCGGCCCCGACGCCGACCCGGCCACCTTCCGGCGGATGCTCGCCGCGCTCGCGCCGCGCGGTGAGGTCACCGAGACCCGGCAGGAGAACGGCCTGCTCGCCGGCGTACGGCGGCTGAGGATCGTGGACCGGGACCGGTCCGTCCAGCCGTGGATGTCACCCGACGAGCGGCACCTGCTCTGCTTCAACGGCGAGATCTTCAACCACCACGAGCTGCGCGCCGAGCTGACCCGGCTCGGGCAGGAGTTCCGCACCCGCGGCGACACCGAGGTGGTGCTCGCGGCGTTCCGCCAGTGGGGCGAGAACGCGGTACGCCGGCTGCGCGGCGAGTACGCGTTCGTGATCGTCGAGCGGGACAGCGGCCGGACGTACCTGGCCCGCGACCCGCTCGGCGTCAAGCCGCTGTACTGGTCCCGCCTGCCCGGGTGCCTGCACCTCGCCTCCGAGGTCAAGGCGCTGGTCGGGCACGGGGCGCCGATCGGCGAGGTGGCGCCCGGCCACCACGGCTGGGTCGAGCCCGGCCGCCCGGTCCGGCTGGGCCCGCACGTCGACCTGCTCACCCTCGGCGACGGCCTGCCGGTGATCGACGACCCGGAGGAAGCGGCCCTGCTGGTCCGCGTCGCGCTCACCGACGCGATGCGCGCCCGGCTGGACACCGACCTCACCGTCGGCGTGGTGCTCTCCGGCGGCCTGGACAGCTCGCTGGCACTGCTGCACGCCCGGGAACTGCACCCGGACTGCGTGGCCGTCACCATCGGTGTGCCGGAGAGCCCGGACGTCGCGTACGCCCGGCGGCTCGCCGCCGACCTCGGCGTACCGCACGAGGTGATCGAGCTGCGTCCGCGTGACATCCGGCTGGCCGACGTCCGCGAGGCGATCCGGATCTCCGAGCTGACCGAGTACGGCGACATCATCAACGCGGTCGTCTCGGTGCCGATCTTCCGGCGGCTGCGCGAGATGGGCGTCCGGGTGGTGCTCACCGGCGACGGCTCGGACGAGCTGTTCGGCGGCTACCCGATGTACCACCGGGTCGGACCGGAGCGGTCCCGGCGGCTGTTCCTGCACAAGATCCGCAACCTCTGCCGGACCGAGCTGCAACGGGTGGACCGGGCCAGCATGGCGCACGGCGTGGAGGCGCGGGTCCCGTTCCTCGACCTCAGCGTCGTCGAGCTGGCCATGCGGCTGCCACTGGACGTGAAACTGCGCGACGGCCAGGAGAAGTGGATCGTCCGGCGGGCCTTCGCCGACCTGCTGCCCTCCTACGTCCGGCAGCGGCCGAAGAACCCGATGTCGTACTCGTCCGGGCTGCACGAACGCGCCCGCCTCTACAAGCCGCTGTTCGCCCGGCTACACCGCTCGTTCGGCTACGACCTGCTGGAACCGGTCCGCCGGGACTTCGACAGCGTGCTCACCCGCTGCGGCAACGACCTCGACCGGGCCATCGCCGAGGGCATCGCCCGGCCCGACTACACGGTGCTGGAACACGCCCGCGACCTGGTCGGCGCGGCCCGCTGGAACGCCGCCCCGATGGTCCGCCGGCTGGTCAATCCGCGCCGCACCCGAGGCGACGAGGCGCCGCTGCCCGGGTGAGCCGGCGCGGCCCCGGTGGCGGGCCGCTGCGCCGGCGACCGCTGGGTCAGCGCCGCAGGTCCACGTCGGCGGCGACGCCGGAGACCGGGTCCATGCAGTGCACGGTCGGGCCCGGACGCAACCGGGCGTCCGAGGCGTACCGCCGGGCCAGCTCCCGCTCGGCGGCGGCGTCGCCGCGGTCGGCGGCCACCAGCAGCGCGGCGACCTCGTCGACGAGCGTGAGGTCGGCGCCGGTCAGGTCCTCGGTCATCGCCCCGAAACCGTCCCAGAGCAGCACCTCGTCCTTGTGCCGGTGGGCCAGTTCCAGCAGCACGTAGTCGTGGACGAGCCAGTCGCCCCGGATCGGCAGTGACGGGTCGACGCCGTAGGTGTCCGGGTCGACCCGGCCCGCCCGGTACGCCAGCCACACCCGGGCCGCCGACTCGAAGTGCCCCGCCTCCGGGTCGATGTCGTAGCCGTCGAACCCCCGGTCGTCCGCCGGGTCCAGCTCGGGGTCGGACCAGACCCAGCGCTCGCCGTCCCACCACTCGGCGAGCACGTGGTCGTGGTGCCAGCCGGGCACGAAGTAGCTCGCGAACCCGACCCGGCTGCGGGCCGGGATCCCGTGGCGGCGCAGCGCCGCGACGGTGAACAGTGCGTGGTCGCGGCAGCAGCCGGCGACCCGCTCGGCGGCCGGGCGCGCGGCGGTCAGCGGCAGCGGGAACCGGGACCGGTCGGTGTCGAGGATGCGGTCCAGCCAGCGCAGGTTCACCTCGGCCTGGCGGACGGCCGGCAGCTCCACGCCGCCCGCGCGGTAGTGGACGATCACGTTGCGGGCGGTCGCCGCGACGGTGGGCAGGTCGGCCGGCACGGCGTCGAGCAGCGCCGCGTGATGGCGAGGATCGCTGTAGGGGGAGTGGGCGCGGTAGTCATCGATGTCCATCCGGCAATTCTCGGCGCGGGATGCGGCCGACGGGTGCCCGCTCGGCGCTCAATCTCACGACATCCGAATGCCAAGTCCGATCACCGCCAGCGCCGCGGTCCGGGCCGCGCCAGGCTGGGACCGTGACGACCACCCGTACCGCGTTCCGGATCCGCCCGCTGCCCGCCGGGACGCTCGCCGAGCTGCGCCGCACCGGCCGCGACGCCAGCGGGCAGCCGCCCGAGCACCGGCGCGCCACCGGCGGCGAGCCGCTGCGCTGTTGCCTGCGCGACGCCCGGCCCGACGAGGCGCTGCTGCTGTTCGGGTACGCCCCGCCGCTGCCGCCGAGCCCGTACCGCGAGGTGGGGCCGGTGTTCGCGCACGCCGCCGCCTGCGCCGGCCCGGACGACGTGACGGCGTACCCGTCCCAGTGGCGCGGACGGGAGCAGGTGCTGCGCGCGTACGACAGCAGGGGCCGCATCGTGGGCGGACGGCGACACGACGGCGGCGACCCGGAGGCGGTGATCGCGGAGCTGTTCGCCGACCCGGCGGTGAACCAGCTGCACAGCCGCAACGTGGTGTACGGCTGCTGGATGTTCGCTGTCGTGCGGAGCTGACCGGGTCCCGGATGGACATCGGCGCACGCCTCTTCTAGCGTCGCTGTCATGCGGAGGACCCTCATCGCCGGCGGGCTCGCGCTGCTTCTGCTCGCCACGGCCTGCGGGGAGGACAGCCCGCCCGGCCCGCCGGCCACGGCCGGCTCGCCGACCGCCTCACGGCAGGACCCGGGGCAGGTCGAGCGGACCCTGGCCAGCCTCCGCAAGATCGACGATCTGCCGATGTACGAGATGACGTACGACGGCGACTACGACCCCACCGCCGGGCTGGCCGGGTCGACGCCGCCGAGCCCGTTCGGCTGCTCGCTGTTCGCCGCGCTCGCCGACCGGGAGCGCCCGCTGTTCGCCCGCAACTTCGACTGGGAGCCGAACCCCGCGCTGGTGCTGCGCACCGACCCGCCGGACGGGTACGCCTCGATCTCCCTCGTCGACATCTCCTACCTGGGTGTCTCCGCCGACCCGACGGGGGACCGGCGGCTGCTGGACGCGCCGCTGCTGCCGTTCGACGGCATGAACGAGCGGGGTCTCGCGGTGGGGCTGGCCGCCGACGACGGGGCACGCGCCGAGCCGGTGCCCGGACTCCCGAAGGTCGGCTCGGTGCGCATCCTGCGCCTGGTGCTCGACTCCGCTGCCACAGTGGACGAGGCGGTCGCCGTGTTCCGGCGCTACAACCTCGACTTCGACGGCGGGCCGCCGCTGCACTACCTGCTCGCCGACGCGACGGGCGCGTCGGCGGTGGTGGAGTTCGTCGACGGGAAGATGACGGTGGACCGGCGACAGGGCCCGTGGCAGGCGCTCACCAACGTGCCCGCCGTCGGGGTGCCGGACCGGGAACTGCGTCAGGACCGCAGGTACGGGGTGCTGGCGAAGGAACTGGACCGCACCGGCGGGGTGGTCGACGCGGCCGGCGCGCTGCGGCTGCTGAACGCGGTACGCCAGTCGCACACCCGCTGGTCGGTGACGTACGGGTTGCGCAGCGGCGAGGTGCGGGTGGTGACTGCCGGTGGCGGCACCCGCGACTACCGGCTGCCGATGAGCTGACGGGTCAGCTCCAGACGGGTGGCGCCTGGCCGTAGGCGGGTGGCAGGTGCGGCCAGCTCAGTGGGTGGCCGTCGAGCCGCCCCGGTGGGCTGATCGCGGTCCAGCCGTTCCCGAGCGCCGTCCGGTAGGTGTCGGCCCGGCGCTCCGGGTCGTCGTCACCGCTCGACCGGGCCGGCCGGCTGCCCTGGTCGAGCAGCCACCGCGCGGTCCTGGCGAGGGACACCGAGACGTGGGTGGCCTCACCGGTGCGGGCGCGTCGCCCGAGCGCGGCCAGCGCACCGGCGGCGAGGAGGTAGCCGGTGGCGTGGTCGAGCAACTGGCAGGGCAGGGCACCCGGCCGGACGCCGTCGGTGCTCGTGGCCCAGCCGATGCCGGTGGCGATCTGCACTAGGCTGTCGAAACCGCGCCGGGTGCCCCACGCTCCGGTCGTACCCCACGCGGACAGCGTGACGACCACGGTGCCGGGGTGCCGGTCGGCGACCTGGTCCGGGTCCAGCCCGAGCCGGCGCAGCGCACCCGGCCGGTAGCCGGTCACGAGGACGTCGGCCTGGTCGAGCAGGCGGTGCAGCGCCGCGCGGCCGCTGTCCGTGCCGGCGTCCAGGAACGCGCTCGCCTTGCCGACCACGCCGTCGACGGCGTGCAGCGCCGGCTCCGGACGACGCGGATCGTCGACCCGCAGCACCTCGGCGCCGAGCGCGCCGAGCATCCGCGTGCCCACGGGGCCCGCGATGACCCGGGTCAGGTCGAGCACCCTCACCCCGGACGCCGGCAGCGGGCCCGGACCGGCCGGCGCGAGCGGGCCACGGCGCAGCGGCGTCATGGTCACCAGCGGCGGCGTCTCCGGGGTGCTCTCCGCCTGCCACTGCTCGGGGGTGCGGGCCGCCACGGCGAGCCCGCCGGCGGCGTACACGACACGTTCGACCTCCCGCGCCGGGCGGCCGGCGATCACGTCGGCCAGCCGCGGCCGCACCTCGGCGTCCGGACCGTCGGGCACGCCGAGGGACGCCAGCAGGGCGCTCCGGTGCCACGGGTAGTTCGCGTGGGTGCGCACCCAGCCGTCCGCGGCCCGCCACAGCCGGGACAGGGGAGCGAAGCCGTCGATGCCCCGCCCGTCGGCGTCGCGTAGCCAGACCTCGCCGCGTACCGCCGCCGCCACGTGTTCGCTGTCGAGCGCGATGTCGGGCCGCCGGCCGGTGCGCGCGGCGGCCAGCTCGGCGGCGGCGGTGAGGCAGGCGGCCACGGACGCGGTGGCGCAGTCGGCGACCGCCAGCGGCGACGCCAGCACCGAGGGCCGCGGATCGCCGGTCGGCGTGGGCCCGGCGGCGCCCGCCAGCCCGAGGTCCGCCAGCACACCCTCCAGCAGAGTTCCCACCCGGACATCTTCGCCGACTCGGGGGCGTCCGAGGCGGCTCACGCGGGGTGCCGCTGGTCACGCGCCGGGCCCGGTGCCCCCTCTCGGAGGCGCCGGGCCTGGCGACGGTCAGCGGGTCACCAGCTCAGGTAACCGGCCTGGGTCTGCACGTTCAGCTCGGGCACCAGCAGGAACTGCGCCAGCCAGGTACGCGGGTCACGCAGCTCCAGCACGTCCAGTCCCTTCTGGATGTCGCTGGAGTAGATGTGGCCGTTGTACCAGTAGGCCGACCAGGACCCGCCGGTACGCAGCTGCGTGGCGTCCAGCGGCCCGCGCTCCCAGTAGGCGATCTCGGTGGGCTTGCGGGAGTCGGTGAAGTCCCACACCGAGATGCCGCCCTGGTACCACGCCTGGACCATGATGTCGCGGCCGGGCACCGGGATCAGCGAGCCGTTGTGGGCCACGCAGTTCTCGGTGTCCGCGTTGGCCCGGGGGATCTTGTAGTAGCTGCGGAACTCCAGCTTGCGGGCGTCACCGCGGCCGGTGATGTCGTAAACGGCGTCCGCGCCCCGGTTCGGGCCGACCTCCTCGTTGCAGGTGGCCGCGCCGCCGCCGCCCAGCTCGTCGGTGAAGACGACCTTGGTGCCGGCGTTGTTGAACGTGGCGGAGTGCCAGAACGCGAAGTTCACCGCGTCGGTGACCCGCTCGATCACCCGGGGCGCCTCGCGGTCGGAGATGTCCAGCAGGATGCCGTCACCCATGCACGCACCGGCGGCCAGGTCCTTCGCCGGGTACGCGGTGATGTCGTGACAGCCGGTGGTGGCCGACGACTGGCCGGGGATGCCCGGGTATCCGCCGTCCGGGAACAGGTTCGGCGTGGCGATGACGGAGGCCGTGGTCGGGTCCTTCACCGGTACCTTGACGATGGAGATGGAGTCGTGCGGCGGCTGGCAGTCCGGGAACTCGGCCCGCGGGCTGTACGAGGAGACGTACAGGTAGACGTTCCGCTTGTCCTTGCCGGGCACCAGCGTGTGGGTGTGCGAGCCGCACGCGGTCTCCACCGACTTGATGTAGCGAGGGTTGCGCTTGTCCCGGATGTCGAAGATCTTGATGCCCTCCCAGGACTCCTTCACCGACGCCGGCTGGCTGGTGCTGGCGCAGGAGTCGTCGCTGCGGGAGGAGTCGGTCGACAGGAACAGCAGGTTGCCGTGGACCGAGATGTCGTTCTGCGAGCCGGGGCAGAGCACCTGGGACACGATCGCCGGGCGGCTGGGGCGGGAGACGTCGTAGACGACGAACCCGTCGTAGTTGCCGACGAAGGCGTACCGGCCCTGGAAGGCGATGTCGGTGCCCAGTGCGGCAGTGGTGTCGAACGGCGCCTGCTTCGGCAGGTTCGCCACCTGACGCAGGTTGGGGCTGCTGGAGATCTCGTCGACACCGGGGACGGCGTCGTCCACGGTGGCCGGCGCGGCCTCGGCCCGGGGGACCTCCTGCGCGCTGCTCGGCGGTGCGGTGAAGACACCGGCGAGCAGCAGGCCGGCGGCGGCGAGGCTGACGGTCCGGACTCGGGACGTGCGGATGTTGATCATCGGCAACACCCTTCGAAAGGGGGTCATGATTCGCCACACCCTACCTATTTGAGACGGCCATCAATGTGATCCGGGTCACACTTGGGAACTTTCGTCTATGGATAGGATCGCTGTCACCTTGACCGGAGGAGCCGTCGTATGACCAGCCGGCAGGCGCGTGTGTGGGTGGGCGTCACAGCACTGGTGACCCTCGTGGTGGCCGGCGCGTTCGCGCTGGCCGGGCGCGAGGACACCCGTACCCCGGAGGCGGCCGCGACCACGGCGGTGGCCGCGCCGAGCGCGAGCGCCGCCGTGCCGGCGCCGCCGGTGGTGGTCCCCGGCCGGCCGGGGGAGCCCGCCGCGACCCGCCCCGCCGAGCAGGTCCGGGGCGCCACCACCCCGCGATGGAACAGCCTCGACGTCTGGTACGTCCGGATGATGATCCCGCACCACCAGCAGGCCCTGGAGATGGCGGCCCTCGCGCCCGAGCGCGCCGCCGACGCGCGGATCCGCGCCGTGGCGATGCGGATCCGTGCCGCACAGGGGCCGGAGGTCGGCCTGCTGCGCGCCTGGCTCAGCGAACGCGACCTGCCCGCCGACGTGCCCGGGCACGACCACGGCAGCATGCGCGGGATGCAGTCCGCCGAGGCGATGCGGCGGCTCGGCGACGCGCGCGGGGCGGCGTTCGACAGGCTGTTCGTGCGGATGATGTCCGACCACCACCGGGGCGCGATCGTCATGTCCACCGATCTGCTGAAGGTCGGTGTCGACCAGCCGATGCAGGAGTTCGCCACAGCGGTGGCCGTCGAGCAGTCCGCCGAGATCACCCGCATGCGGGCGCTGCTGACCCCCTGACCTGGGGGAGGGTGAGCGGGCGGCCCTAGGCTCTCGGGTCGTGAACCGCCTGATCCTCGGTCGTCCGCTGCGTGCTGTCGCGTTCGACGCGGCCGTGTGCGGGTTCGTCGTGTTCTTCGCGCTGTCCGGCTACCTCGCCGGGCACACCGGGATCCCGGCGACGGCGGTCGGCCTGGCGATGGCGGTGGCGCTGTTCCTCCGGCGTACCCACCCGTCGGCCGTGGGCGCCCTGGTGGCCGCGCTGGCGCTGGTCCAGGTGATCGCCGGCTGGGGTCCGCTCAGCTATGACATCGCCGTGCTGGTCGCCCTCTACAGCGTGGTCAAGTACGCCGGCCGGCTGCGTGACGGCATCGTCGCCGGGGTCGTCGCCGTGCTCGGCGGGGTGCTCGCCGCGCTCCAGTCGCCCGGCCTCGGACCCTGGTGGATGGGCGCGTTCTTCTACGCCCTCATCGTCGGCGCGGTCTTCCTGGCCGGGCTGAACCTGCGCACCCGCCGGCTATACGTGCTCAGCCTGGAGGAACGCGCCGCCACGCTGGAGCGGGAACGGAGGCGGAGGCGCGCGCCGCCGTCGCCGAGGAACGCACCCGCATCGCCCGCGAGCTGCACGACGTGGTCGCCCACAGCATGGCCGTGATGATCGTGCAGGCGGACGGGGTGCGGTTCACGCTGGACCGGGACCCGGCCACGGCCCGGGAGGCGGCCAAGGTGGTCGCGGACACCGGGCGGCAGGCGCTGGAGGAGATGCGGCGGCTGGTCGGCGTACTCCGGGAACCGGACCGCCCGGAGTCGCCGCCGGCGGCGGACGAGCCGGCCGCCGAGCCGGCGCACCGGCGACCCGCGCTGGTGGAACTGCCCGCGTTGCTCGACCGCTTCCGCGCCGCCGGGCTGCGGATCACCTGCGGCGGCGCCGGCCCGCCGCGGGCGCTGCCACCCGGCCTCGAGCTGACCGTCTACCGGGTGGTGCAGGAGAGCCTGACGAACGCGCTCAAGCACGCCGGTGTCGGCGCGTCGGTGGAGCTGACGCTGGACTGGGGCGCCGACGCCGTCGTGGTCCGCGCGGTGGACGACGGCGGCGGCGCTCCGGTGGTCCGGCCGGCGCCGTCCGGCGGGCACGGCCTGGTCGGCATGCGGGAACGGGTGGGGGTGTACGACGGCAGCCTCGCCGCCGGCCCCACACTCGCCGGTGGCTGGCGGGTCCAGGCGCGGCTGCCACTGCCGGCGGCGGCCGGCACCGAGGAAGGGAGCGCGGCGGCGTGACCGTGCGGGTGATGATCGCCGTGGTGGTGGCCGGCTTCGTGATCGCCAACACCTTCGCCATCGTGCTCGCCCAGCGCTCCCGGCGTACCGCGCTGCTGCGCCTGGTCGGCGCCACCCGGGGGCAGATCTACCGGGCCACGCTGTCCGAGGCGGCGGTGACCGGCCTGCTCGCCTCGGTGGCCGGGGTGCTGGCCGGCGCGGGGGTGGCCGGCGGCCTCGGCGTGCTGCTCGCCGGAAGCGGCGCGCCGCTGGGCAGCGGGCTCACCCTCACCCCGCGTACCCTGCTGCTGTCGGCGGTGGACGCCGGTGACCCGGCGGACCTGGGGCCGGGGTCGGTGCTGGTGCACCGTGAGCTGGCCGCCGCGCGGGGCTGGACGGCCGGCGCCACGATCACGCTCGCCGGCCGCCCGTTCCGGGTCGCCGCGGTGGTGGCCGACGAGGAGCCGGTCCTGGCCGGCAGCCCGGTCCCCGCCGGTCACCTGGTGGACGTGCTGGACGCCGACGTCACCGCCATGTTCCCCGCCGAGCGCGGCTACCTGGCCGAGGTGGACCCGGCCGCCGGGGTGAGCGCCGACGCGGCCCGGACCGCTGTCGAGTCGGTGCTGGCCCGCTACCCGACGGTGAACGTGATGGACCAGGCCGCGTACAAGAAGATGCTCACCGGCACCGTCGACCTGGTGCTCGGGTTCGTCACCGCGCTGCTCGGCCTGGCCGTGGTGATCTCGCTGGTGGGCGTCGCCAACACGCTCAGCCTGTCGGTGGTGGAACGCACCCGGGAGACCGCCGTGCTGCGCGCGGTCGGGCTGAGCCGGGCCGGGATGCGGGGGGTGCTCGCGGTCGAGGCGGTGCTCACCGCGCTCGTCGGCACGCTGCTGGGCGTCGCGCTCGGCACCGGCGTGGCGGCCGGGGCGATGGCCGTGGTGGCCCGCATCGGCGGTGACTTCACGCTGGTGCTGCCGTGGGCGCGGATCGGGCTGATCGTCGCGGTGGCGGTGGTGGCCGCGCTGCTCGCCTCGGTCCTGCCGGCCCGCCGGGCGCTGTCCCGCCCGGTGGTGGCGTCGCTCGGCGCGGACTGAGCGCCGCCGTCCGGACACGGACGAGCCGGCTCCGCGGTGGGCGGGGCCGGCTCGTCGCTGCCGTGCGTCAGGGCTGGGTGGCCGGCTGCCCGCCGGTGTCACCGCCGCCACCGGGACCGGTGCCCGGGTCGGCGGTGGTCGGGTCGGGCGCGGGCGGCGTGGTGGGCGCCGTCGTCGTCGGTGCGCTGGACGGCGTGCTGCTCGGCTCGCGGGTCGGTGCCGGCGCCTCCGTCACGCTCGGCTGGGCCGACGGGGTCGGCGAGGCGCTCGGCGTCACCGAGGGCGTGGCCGACGGCCGGCCACCCGGGCCGACCGGACGGTAGGTGTACTCGTCGCTCGCCGACGGCTCGTCGGCGACCGGCTCCGCGGCCGGGTCGCTCGGCGCGACGGCGGGCGCCGTCGAGTCGATCTTCGTGGCCGGCTCGGTGGTGTCGTTCGCGGCGGCCACCAGCGCGCCCAGCGCGCCCATCGCCACCAGCACCGCGCCCAGCGCACCGACGAGCGTGCCGCGCCGGCCCCGCCGCCGCGAGGTCGCCACCGCGGCGCCCGGGCGGACCGCCGGCTGGTCGTCGCGGGACCGCGCCGAGCCCGCCGCGCCGCGTAGCGCCGTCGTCGCGGCCGGCGAGTCGGTCCGCGCGGCCCGGGCCGCGTCGGCCATCGCCGCGGCGCTCGGATAGCGGTCGGCCGGATCCTTGGCCAGCGCCCGGGACACCAGCTCCCGCACCGCCGGCGGGATCTCCGCCGGCAGCTCCGGCGGCTCGTCGTCGAGATGGCGTACGGCCACCTGGAGCGGGTTGTCGCCGGTGAACGGCGGGCTGCCGGTGAGGCAGCAGTAAGCGACGGCACCGAGCGCGTACACGTCGGTGGCACCCGAGACGGGCCGGCCGGCGGCCTGCTCCGGCGCCATGTAGAGGGCGGTGCCGGGCACCGCGTTCGTGCTGGTGATGCTCGTGACGTTGGTCGAGCGGGCCACCCCGAAGTCGACCAGGACCACAGTGCCGTCGTCCTGCACCAGCAGGTTGCTCGGCTTCACGTCGCGGTGGACGATGCCGCGCCCGTGCGCCGCGTGCAGCGCCTGCGCCACCTGGGCCACGATCGACATGGTCTCGGCCACCTCGAGGCACCCGGCGTCCTCGATCCGCCGGGACAGCGGCTCACCGGCGACGAACTCCATCACCAGGTAGTCGGCCCGCCCGCCGCTGGGCAGCTCGTCCTCGCCGCAGTCGAAGACCTGGACCACGCCGGGATGGCGCAGTGAGGCCATGATCCGCGCCTCGGCGCGGAACCGGGCGATGAAGTCGGGGTCGGACACCAGGGCGGGAAGCAGCACCTTCACCGCGACCGGACGGCCGAGGACCAGGTCGGTGGCACGCCAGACGTCGCCCATGCCGCCGGTGGCGACACGGTCATCCAGGCGGTACCGACCGCTGAGTACGACGTCTGAGGACAGCACCCCCATACCGTACCCACAGCGGGCGCGAAGTATTTCCCGCGAGATCCGTGCCCGGCTCCGGCTGCCCGATCGGCCGGGTGTCCGACAGCCGGTACGCCGATCGGCTGATCGTGATCGACCCGGTACGATCGGCCAGAAAGTCACCCGCCCCCGCGTGGCGGGCTCTCCCGCGGCGGCGCGGACCGCAGCGGTGAGCGTCGCGGCCGCCCTCGGTGTTACCACGACACGCCGGAGTCGGCGCTAGACATTTCTCTCTGTTTTCCCGGCGGCCGACGCCTTGCCGAGGCGCCCCCGCGGGTTCCCGTGTCGGCCCGACTCCCGGCCGCAGCCGGCCGCCGGTACGGTATGTCCCGCCGACGCCCGCTGCCGCGGGCGGTGTTCCATGGCGCACCGCACGCTCGTGCGCGTGCCTGATCAGCTCACCGGGGGGGGCGAGTGCGGATGGCGGTGTGGCCACCGGCTGCCGTTGACGCCCGGCGCCGGGCCGTCAGCCGGGCCGGACGGCGCGCGTGACGGCCGAGCTGAACGAGGCGGTCGCCGCTGCCCAGGCGGGCGACGAGGAGGCGTTCCGATTCCTCTACCGCAGCCTGCAACCCGCCCTGCTGCGCTACCTGACCGCGCTCGTCGGGACCGACGCCGAAGACGTGGCCTCGGAGGCGTGGCTCCAGATCTCCCGCGACCTGCCGTCGTTCACCGGCGGCGAGTTCCGCGCCTGGGTGGTCACCATCGCCCGTAACCGCGCCATGGACCACCTGCGCCGGCAGCGGCGACGTCCCTCGGTGCCGGTGCCGGTGCAGGCGCTGAACGACCTGGCCGCCGACGTCGACACCGCCGACCGGGCCGGCGAGGCCATCGCCACCGAGAACGCGCTGGCGCTGATCCGTACGCTGCCGCCGGCGGAGGCCGAGGCGGTGATGCTGCGGGCCGTGATCGGCCTGGACGCGGAGACCGCCGGGCGGGTGCTGGGCCGGCGGGCCGGCGCGGTGCGCACCGCCGCGCACCGGGGCCTGCGCCGGCTGGCCGCGATGCTGGAGCGCTCGGCGGCGGCGCGGGCCGCGCCGGACGACGTCCGGGACGCCACCGCGCCGCGTCCCCGTACCGACCGCCAGGTGCCGCACGCGCCCGAGGCCGAGCCGGCGGAGGGCTGACGTGAGGGGAGACGGCATGCACGATCGCCGGTCCGGCGGGCCCGCCGACCGGGCGGAGTCCGACCGCCTGCTCGACGCCGCGCGCGCCGGCACGCCGCCGGCGGCCGACGCGGACCCGCTGACCCGGCTGCTGTCCGCCGCGGCCGGACCTGCGGAACCCGGCGAGGTCGCCGGGGAGGAGCAGGCGCTCGCCGCCTTCCGGGCGGCCCGGACGTCCGGGGCGTCACCGGCGGCCGGACCGGTTGTCGCGCCGCGTCCGCGCCGGCGCCTGCGGATCGCCGCCGCGCTGTCCGGGCTGGCCGCCACCGCCGTCGCCGGGGTGGCGTTCGCCGCGGTGCGCCTGGACCGCGAGCCCGAGCCGGTCCTCCCGCCCGCCACCACGGCCCGCCCCACCGGCGAGGGCCCGACCGGCGCCGGCCCCGCCGTCACCGGCCCCTCCCGGCCGGCGCCGAGCACACCGGCCGGCGACGCGTCCGACGCGACGTCACCGCCGGCTGCGACACCGAGCGTGACGCCGAGCGGCGCGACCCCGCCCTCCGCGTCCCCGACCCGCGGGAACAACAGCATGGCCGGGCACTGCCGCGCCTACCTGGCCAAGTCGGAGCGGCAGCGGGCGAAGGCGCTCACCGCACCGGGCTTCGCCGACCTGGTGACCGCGGCCGGCGGCCCCGAGCAGGTGGAGAGCTACTGCCGGAACCTGGTGGACGAGCCGGCGGAGGACCCGGACGACGAGGACGACTGAACGCCACCGCGCAATCAGATTCCGGACAATAATTCATCTCCCTGGGCAAGCGGATCTCATCTGCTAGACAGAGGATGGTGGGACGGCGTCCCGTGCCGTCCCGGCCGGGCCCGCCGCCACGACGTGGCCGCCCACCGCCGAGGAGGAGCCGTCCCATGGTGATGTCACCGGACCTGGACCGGGCAGTGGTCCTGGGGGGCGAGGAGGCGGCCCGGGGCCACCTCGCCCGGATCTGCTTCAAGACCGGGCCACCCGCACTCGTCGGCGTCGAACTGGAATGGACAGTGCACGACGCCGCGGACCCGGCCCGGCCGGTCGACCGCGAGCGACTACGCGAGGCGCTGGGGCGGCACAGCCCCGTGACCCTCGACCCCACCAGCCCGGCCGGCGAGCTCCGGCGCGGCGGCGCCGTGACCGTGGAGCCCGGCGGGCAGGTGGAGATCTCCGCGATGCCGCGCTCGTCGGTCGCCGCGCTCATCCTGGCTACCGAGGCCGACGTCGCCGAGCTGCGGGCCCGGCTGGACGCCGCCGGCCTGGTGCTCGGCCGCAGCGGGATGGACCCCTGGCGCCTGCCCCGGCCCGTCGTGGAGACCCCCCGCTACCGGGCCATGCGCCGGGCCTTCGACCGGCGCGGCCCGGCCGGACGGGCGATGATGTACAGCACCGCCGGCCTCCAGGTCTGCCTGGACGCGGGCGAGCCGCAGCACCTGGCGCAGCGCTGGGCCGCCGCGCACGCCGTCGGCCCGCCGCTGCTCGCCGCGTTCGCCACCGCCGACCGGCATGCCGGCCGCCGCACCGGCTGGGCGTCCGCCCGGATGGCCACCTGGCTGGCCATCGACCCGGCCCGGACCAGGCCGGTGTGGTCGCCGCGGCACGCCGACGAGGACCCGGTGGCGGCCTGGACCGGGTACGCGCTCGCCGCGCCGCTGCTGTGCGTACGCGGCGACGGCCCGGACTGGACCGCGCCGCCCGGTGTCACGTTCGCCGACTGGCTGGCCGGCGCGCTGCCCCGCCCGCCCACCACCGACGACCTGGAATACCACCTGAGCACGCTGTTCCCGCCGGTACGCCCGCGCGGCTACCTGGAGCTGCGCTACCTGGACACCCAGCCCGGCCCGGAGTGGACGGTGCCGCTGGCGGTGCTGGCGGCGCTCTTCGCCGACCCGGCCACCACCCGGGACGCGCTCGCCGTGGCCGGTCCGGTCGCCGACAGGTGGCAGGCGGCGGCCCGGTGCGGGCTGGCCGAGCGTCCCCTGGCGAGCGCCGCGGCGGCGCTGTTCGACCTGGCCCTGACGGCCCTGCCCCGGCTCGGCCTGCCGGACGGCATCCACGACGAGACCGATCGAGCGATCCGGCGGCGCCGCGCCGCCGCGGAGAGGGGACACCGGTGACCACCACCGAGCGACTACGCGACCGGATCGCCGCGGAGCTGGAGCGGACCCGGGCCCGTACCGCCCTGCTGACCGACGCGGTGGACGACGACGACCTGGTCCGGCAGCACTCCACGCTGATGTCGCCGCTGGTCTGGGACCTGGCGCACGTCGGCAACCAGGAGGAGCTGTGGCTGGTCCGCGACGTCGGCGGCCGTGACCCGGTGCGCCACGACATCGACGACCTCTACGACGCGTTCAAGCAGCCCCGCAAGGACCGGCCGGCGCTGCCGCTGCTGCCGCCCGCCGAGGCCCGCGCCTACGTGCGGACGGTCCGGGACAAGGTGTTCGACCTGCTCGACGGCATCCGCTTCACCGAGCGTCCCCTCGTCGCCGACGGGTTCGCGTTCGGCATGATCCTGCAGCACGAGCAGCAGCACGACGAGACCATGCTCGCCACCCACCAGCTGCGCGCCGGCGCCCCGGTGCTGGACGCGCCGCCCCCGCCGGAGCCCCGGGCCCGGGTCGGCGGGGAGGTACGGGTGCCGGCCGGTCCGTTCACCATGGGCACCTCCACCGACCCGTGGGCGCTGGACAACGAGCGCCCGGCGCACACCGTCGACCTGCCCGCGTACCTCATCGACGCCGCGCCGGTGACGAACGGCCAGTACCGGGCGTTCATCGCCGACGGCGGGTACGACGAGCCGCGCTGGTGGAGCGAGGCCGGCTGGCGGCACCGCGTCGAGGCGGGCCTGAGCGCGCCGATGCACTGGCGGCGCGACGGGGACGGCTGGGCGTACCGCCGGTTCGGCCGCTGGTCGGCGGTACGCGACGACGAGCCGGTGGTGCACGTCTGCTGGTACGAGGCACAGGCGTACGCGGCGTGGGCCGGCAAGCGGCTGCCCACGGAGGCGGAGTGGGAGAAGGCGGCCCGCTGGGATCCGGCGACCGGCCGGTCCCGCCGATACCCGTGGGGTGACGAGGACCCGACCGGCGAGCACGCCAACCTGGGCCAGCGGCACCTGTGGCCGGCGCCGGTGGGCGCGTACCCGGGCGGCGCCTCGCCGCTGGGCGTGCACCAGCTCGTCGGCGACGTGTGGGAGTGGACCTCCTCGCCGTTCCGGGGGCACCCGGGCTTCACCGCGTTCCCCTACCGGGAGTACTCGGAGGTCTTCTTCGGCGACGACCACCGGGTGCTGCGGGGCGGCTCGTTCGGCACCGACCGGGCCGCCTGCCGGGGCACGTTCCGCAACTGGGACTACCCGATCCGGCGGCAGATCTTCAGCGGGTTCCGCTGCGCCCGCGACGCCGGCCCGGAGGAGTGAGCCGGCCCGATGTGCCGTCACCTCGCGTACCTCGGTCCACCGGTGCTCCTGCGCAGCCTGCTGTCCGACCCGCCGTACGGGCTGCTGCGCCAGTCGTGGGCGCCGCGTGACATGCGCGGCGGCGGCACGATAAACGCCGACGGCTTCGGCGTCGCCTGGTACCCGGACGACGGCGACCCGGTCCGCTACCGGCGGGCGCAGCCGATGTGGAGCGACACCACGCTGCCGGAGCTGGCCGCCGTGACGCGGGTGCGGGCGGTGCTGGCCGCCGTCCGCTCCGCCACCGTCGGCATGCCGCTGCACGAGACCGCCGCCGCACCCTTCGCCGAGGGGCGGTGGCTGTTCAGCCACAACGGCGTGGTGCGGGGCTGGCCGGACAGCCTGGTCCCGCTCGCCGCCGGCCTGCCCGTCCGCGACCTGATCACCCTGGACGTGCCGACCGACTCGGCGTTGCTGTGGGCGCTGGTCCGGCACCGGCTGCGCGCCGGCGCCCCGCCGGACGCGGCGGTGGCCGACACCGTCGCGGCGGTCACCGCCGCCGCTCCCGGCTCGCGGCTGAACCTGCTGCTCACCGACGGTACGACAGTGGTGGCGAGCACGGCCGGGCACGCGCTGTCGGTGCGCCGTGGCCCGGGCTCGGTGCTGCTGGCATCCGAACCGTTCGACGACGACCCGGCCTGGCGGGCCGTGCCGGACGGCCGGCTCGTGGTGGCGACCACGGGCGGGCTCGACGTGCGGGAGACGACCGCCGCCTGACGATCCGTACCCACCGCAAGAGAGGACACTCGATGAGCGCGGAGCCGCTGGAGATCCACCTGGAGCAGCAGGACCTCGACCGTGGTCTGCGGGAGGACGTACGGGTCGGGCTGGCCGCGACGCCGAAGTGGCTGCCGCCAAAGTGGTTCTACGACGCCCGGGGCAGCGAGCTGTTCGAGGAGATCACCCGCCTGCCGGAGTACTACCCGACCCGGGCCGAGCGGGCGGTGCTGGCCGCGCACGCCGACGACGTGGCCACCATGACCGGCGCGAAGACGCTGATCGAGCTGGGTTCGGGCTCGTCGGAGAAGACCCGGCTGCTGCTGGACGCGTTCACCCGCCACGGCGACCTGGGCACCTTCGTGCCGCTGGACGTGTCGGTGAGCGCGTTGCGGTCGTCCACCGAGCAGATCGCCGCCGCGTACCCGGGGCTGCGGGTCCGGGGGATCGTCGGCGACTTCACCCGCCACCTGGACCGGCTGCCCACCGGCGGCCGGCGCCTGGTGGCGTTCCTCGGCGGCACGATCGGCAACCTGCTGCCGGCGGAGCGGACCGGGTTCCTCACCGCGATGCGCGCGGCGCTGGAGACCGGCGACTGGCTGCTGGTCGGCACCGACCTGGTCAAGGACCCGGGCGTGATCGTGCCCGCCTACGACGACGCGGCGGGTGTGACCGCCGAGTTCAACCGCAACGTGCTCCGGGTGATCAACCGCGAGCTGGGTGCGGACTTCGACGTCGACGCGTTCCGCCACGTGGCCGTCTGGGATCCCGAGCGGGAGTGGATCGAGATGCGGTTGCGCGCCGAGCACCCGACCCGGGTGCGGGTCCTGGACACCGACGTGGTGTTCGCCGCCGGTGAGGAGCTGCGGACCGAGGTGTCGGCGAAGTTCCGGCCGGAGGGGATCGCCGCCGAGCTGACCGCCGCCGGGTTCGACAGGCGGGCGTTCTGGACCGATCCGGACGGGTTGTTCGGGGTGAGCCTGGCCCGGGCCGACTGAGGCTCGGGGTGGCCGCGACCACACCCGGTGACCGGCCGGGCCGGTGATCGGCTAGGCTGGTCGGCGCGAAGGGGAGTAGCCCCCAATGTCGTGGTCGACACACTGGTGCGTTCCGCACCCGGCCACGCGGCCCCGGTCCCCGGGGCGGGCGAGACCTTCGACTCAGGCTGTCGCAGCCGGGTCGAGGGCGCCCCCGTTCCTCCTCCCGGCTTGATCGGGAAGGTTCACATGGAGGGTTTCCTCGTCGCGCTGGTGGTCAGCTTCGGCGTCATCTTCGTGGCCGAGCTGGGCGACAAGTCCCAGCTCATGGCGCTGACGTTCGCCACGCGGTTCAAGCCGGTGCCGGTGCTCATCGGCATCACGATCGCCACCGCCGTCGTCCACCTGGCCTCGGTGGCCATCGGGTACGGCCTGGGCGCCGCCCTGCCCACCGGGTGGATCTCGCTCATCGCCGGTGTGGCGTTCCTCGGCTTCGGCGCCTGGACGCTGCGCGGCGACAAGCTGACCGAGGAGGAGAAGCGCAAGGCCGAGCGCGGCGGCAAGTCCGCCGTCATCGCCGTCGGTGTGGCGTTCTTCCTGGCCGAGCTGGGCGACAAGACAATGCTCGCCACCATCACGCTGGCCACCAAGTACGGCTGGTTCGGCACCTGGCTCGGCTCGACACTCGGCATGGTCGCCGCGGACGCGCTGGCGATCCTGGTGGGCCGGATGCTCGGCCGGCACCTGCCGGAGCGGACCATCCGCTACGGCGCGGCGGTGCTGTTCGCCATCTGCGGCCTGTGGCTGATCTTCGAGGCGGTCGCCGAGCTGAACTGACCGCAGCGACGCCGGCCGCCGTTCCCGCTGCGGGAACGGCGGCCGGCGTCGTCAGGCCGGGCCCTGCTGGTAGACGTCCGGTACGCCGTCACCGTCGGCGTCCCGGCTCTCGCGCTCACTGATCCGCCGGTAGGCCCGGTTGCGGCGGACCAGCACCACCGAGGCCAGCAGGGCGGAGGTGAGCGAGCCGAGCAGCACCGCCACCTTGACGCCGTCCTCCTCCGGGCTGCCGGGGCCGAACGCCAGCTCGCCGATGAGCAGCGACACGGTGAAGCCGATGCCGGCCAGCAGCGCGAGCCCGGCCAGGTCGGCCCAGGTGATCTCCTCGTCCAGTTCGGCCCGGGTGAACCGGGCGAGCAGGTACGTCGACCCGAACACGCCGATCACCTTGCCGATCACCAGCCCGGCGGCGACCGCGAGCACCACCGGGCTGGTGAGCACGCCGCCCACATCCACCCCGACCAGCGTCACCCCGGCGGCGAAGAAGGCGAAGACCGGTACGGCCAGGCCGGCGGAGACGGGCCGCCAGCGCTGCTCCAGCCGCTCGGCCAGCCCGGGTGCGCCGTCGCGCCCGCGCAGCACCGGCACGGTGAACCCGAGCAGCACGCCCGCCACTGTGGCGTGCACACCGGAGGCGTGCACCAGCGCCCAGGCGGTCACCGCGAGCGGGATCAGCGCCCACCACCAGGTTCGCCGCTTCTGCACGAGCAGCCCGAACGCGGCGATCGGCAGCAGCGCGGCGAGCAGCGGCAACGGGTGGAACGCGTCGGTGTAGAAGATCGCGATGATGGTGATCGCGAAGAGGTCGTCGACCACGGCGAGGGTGAGCAGGAAGGCGCGCAGCCCCTGCGGCAGGTGGGAGCTGACCACGGCGAGCACGGCGAGTGCGAAGGCGATGTCGGTGGCGGTGGGGATGGCCCAGCCGCGCAGGCCGGTGCCGCCGGCGCCGAGCGTCACCGCCAGGTAGATCAGCGCGGGCGCGACCATGCCGCCGAGCGCGGCGATCACCGGCAGCGCGGCCCGGCGGGGGTCACGCAGGTCACCGGCGACGAACTCGCGCTTGAGCTCCAGACCGACCACGAAGAAGAAGATCGCCAGCAGCCCGTCGGCGGCCCAGGTGCGCAGGTCGAGGTCCAGGTGCAGCCCGGCGCCGCCGGGCCAGGGCACCCAGTGGCTCAGTTCGGCGTACCCGGCCCGCCACGGCGAGTTGGCCCAGACCAGGGCGAGCACCGCGCCGAGCAGCAGCAGGCCGCCGCCGACCGTCTCGGTGCGCAGCACGTCGGCCAGGAAGCGGGCCTCCGGCCAGGAACGGCGGGACAGCAGGCGGGGGCGGTGCGGGGTGTGCTGGCGCATGCGGGATCCGTTCGGAAGCTGGGGTCGGCGGAGTCATCGCCGACCAGGCTTCCCGGCACA
The DNA here is from genome assembly GCF_040649715.1 of Micromonospora sp. NPDC048887. NCBI lineage: Bacteria > Bacillati > Actinomycetota > Actinomycetes > Micromonosporales > Micromonosporaceae > Micromonospora > Micromonospora sp. NPDC048887. Next base: position 41,186 of record NZ_JBEZGA010000014.1, read on the forward strand.
CCGGGACCAACCCTATCGGGCGTCCGCCACCGCCGGCGAGCCGCTCTCCGGCCGATGGGACGCCGATCCCACCTCCTGGATACGGCGTCCCGTCGGCCGCCGGGTCAGCGTTGCCCGGGCAGCGCCGGCAGGGACACCCCGGCCGGCTCGCAGAAGGCGGCCATCCGCTTGACCAGCTCCTCCGGGTCGGCGTACGGGTCCAGCCCGCGCACCTCGTCCGGGTCCAGCGCGGGCACCGCGACGTGGGAGATCAACGGGTGCAGCGGACGGCTGTCCACCTCGTCGGCGCCGAACAGGTGCTCGTGCAGCTTCTCGCCCGGGCGCAGGCCGGTGAAGACGATCTCCACCGGCCGGCCCGCCTCGGCGGCCAGCCGGCGTGCCACGTCGGCGATCCGGACCGGCTCGCCCATGTCGAGGACCAGCGCCTCGCCGCCCCGCCCGATCGTCGCGGCCTGGAGCACCAGGTGCACCGCCTCCTGCACGGTCATGAAGTAGCGCGTCACGTCGGGGTGGGTGACGGTGATCGGCACCCCCGCCCGGATCTGCGCCTGGAACGCGGTGAGCACCGAACCGCGGCTGCTCAGCACGTTGCCGAAGCGGACGCTCAGGTATCTGCCGTCGAGCCGCTGCGCGTGGTACGCGGTCAGCCGCTCGGTGATCCGTTTGGAGTAGCCGAGGACGCTCGTCGGGTTGGCCGCCTTGTCGGTGGAGATGTTCACGAACTCGGCGACGTCCCGGCACGCCTCCAGCACGTTGAGCGTACCCAGGATGTTGCTCTTGATCGCCTCGCCGGGGTGGCGCTGGAGCAGGGTGAGGTGCTTCAGCGCCGCGGCGTGGAACACCACGTCGGGCTGCCGGTCGGCGACCACCCGGGCGATGCCCTCGGCGTCGCGGATGTCGGCCAGGATCAGCTCCGGGCCGTCCAGCATCGCGCGCCCGTGCAGGGACATCTGCAGCGCGTGCAACGCGGACTCGTCGCGGTCGAGCATCATCAGCTCGTCGGGCTCGCAGCGGGCGATCTGCCGGCACAGTTCCGAGCCGATCGAGCCGCCGGCGCCCGTGACGAGCACCCGGCGGCCGGCCAGCCCGCCGCGCTCGACGCTCAGCTCGGCCACCCGGTGCGCGCGGCCCAGCAGGTCGGTGAGCTGGAGGTCGCGTACGTCGGTGGCGGCGACCGGACGGTCGAGCAGCTCGCGTACCGGCGGCAGGACCTTGAACGCCGCTCCGGCCTCCAGCGTGCGGGTGCGGACGTCGCGCAGCAACTGCGGGTCCGAGCTGCTCATGGAGAAGATGACTGTGGTCGCGCCGGTCGCCCGGACCGCGTCGCCGACCTGTTCCCGGCCGCCCAGCACGCGCAGCCGCTCCAGCCGCAGGCCGCGGCTGTCGGGCGCGTCGTCGAGCAGGCCCACCGGCCGGTAGCCGCTGCCCGGGTCGTGCAGCAGCGTCCGGACCAGCCGTTCGCTGGCCGCGTCCACCCCGTAGACCAGGCAGCGTTCGGCGTGCTGGGCGGCGGGCTGATGGCGGTCGGCGTAGGCCCGCCAGAGGCCGCGGGCGGTGGCCATCGCCACCAGGGCGACGGTGCCGCCGACGAGCGGCGTGCTCGCCGGGACCGGCCGCTGCGCCCACGGCAGCACGGCGGCGAGGCCGACGGCGGCGACCAGCGCAACGGTGACGGCCAGCCCTTGGGCGTCCCCGGAGCTGCCGATCGGGTAGCGGCCGTAGATCCGGGACCGCAGCAGCGTGAGTGCGGCGTACAGCGCGGCGCAGGCCAGCGCCAGGGCGAGCGTACGGGCGCTGGCGTCGGCGGTGAGGTCGAACTCGAACCGCGTCCAGGCGGCGCCGAGAAATCCGCCGCACCACGCGGCCGTGTCCAGCGTTAACAGGGAAAGGGTGGCGGCTCGGTGGGTGATCCGGCTGTGCGGTCGCACGGTTGTGCTGGCTTCACGATCCATGGGCTGCCCTCTGCGTCCTATCCGGATTGAAAGGATTAGACCTTCTGTGCCTGCTTAGTCGTTTACATTCGTCCAGTCACGTAACGTCGTGAATGGGCGATTTGATCCTGGCATGGCGACTGGTGCTTTTAGGGGGCTTTCGTGCAGTTTCATCGGCAGGCCGGCGTGTTGCGAGGGGGAGCGTGATGGACGTTCTCGGCTACCTGCGCCTGGTCCGACGCCACTGGTGGATCGTGTTGGTGGCGGTGATGCTCGCCGTGGGCACCGCCGCGCTCGTGACGGTCCGGACGGCGCCTCGGTACGAGGCCTCGGTGACGTTCTTCGTCACCACGCCCAGCCAGGGAGTCACCGACGCCTACCAGGGCAGCCTGTTCCTCCAACAGCGGGTGAAGTCCTACGGTGACCTGCTCACCAGCGACCGGCTGGCGCAGAGCGTCGTCGCCGACGCGCCGCTGGGCCTCACCGCCGACCAGGTGCGCAGCCGGATCAGCACGGCCAGCACCACCGGCACGGTGCTGCTCAAGGCGACGATCACCGACACCGACCAGACTCGGGCGCTGAAGACCACCGAGGCGCTCGCGACGAAGTTCACCGAGCTGGTGCGCAAGGTCGAGACGCCGCCGGACGGCAAGGCGCCGCCGATCAAGATCGAGGTGGTGAGCGGCCCCCGGGTCACCTCGAACCCGGTCTCGCCGCAGCCCACCCGCAACCTGGTCCTGGGCGGTCTGCTCGGCCTGCTGCTCGGCGCCGCGCTGGCCGTGCTGCGCGGGGTGGCCGACGTCCGGATGCGCGACGGCGCCGGGCTGCAACGGGTGACCGGCAGCCCGCTGCTCGGCGAGGTCCCGTACGAGACCGGCGCGAAGGCGGCGCCGCTGATCGTCGGTGACGCGGCCACCTCTGCCCGCGCCGAGGCGGTCCGCAAGCTGCGTACCAACCTGCGCTTCGTGGACGTCCACGAGCCGGCCCGGGTCATCGCGGTCACCAGCGCGCTGCAGGGCGAGGGCAAGACCACGATGGCCTGCAACACCGCCATCGCGCTGGCCGAGGCGGGCTGGCGGGTGCTGCTGATCGACGCCGACCTGCGCCGCCCCAAGGTCGCCGACTACCTCGGGCTCGACGGCGGCGTCGGCCTCACCGACGTGCTGGTCGGCGACGTCCAGGTCGGTGACGTGGTGCAGCGCTGGGGCGAGAAGTCCCTGCTGGTGCTGCCCAGCGGCGCCACCCCGCCCAACCCGAGCGAGCTGCTCGGCTCGAAGTCCATGGCGGACCTGCTGGTGGCGCTGCGGGACTCGGCGGACATCGTGGTCCTCGACACCGCGCCGCTGCTCGCGGTCACCGACGGCGTGGTGGTGGCCGTGCAGGCCGACGGCGCGCTCCTGGTCACCCAGCAGGGGCGTACCTCCCGCAGCCAGGTCGCGGCGGCGGCGCAAGCGCTCAGCTCGGTCTCGGTGCGCCTGCTCGGCTGCGTGCTGAACATGGCCAAGGTGGCCAAGTCGGACGCCTACCAGTACGAGGCGTACAAGGTGGTCGTGCCGCCCGCGGCGCCCTCCGTGCCGGCCGACCGGGCCGGAACGCGGCGGGGCGCGAAGGCCGCGGGCGACCGGACGCAGGAACTCACCCGGCTGTCGCGATGAGTGCGAGTACGGGCCGGATCGACCGCTCGATCTCCTCGGCACAACGCCGGAAGTCGGCGGGCGAACCGCCGATCGGATCGCGCAGGTCCTCCGCGTCGGGGGCGGCGGGTTGCAGCCGCCCCCGGGCGCGGACCGCGGCCGACACCGCCGCCCGCAACGGCGTGCCCGCATCCGCCTCCGCCTCGGCGGGGCGGGCCTCGGCCGCCAGCCGGGCGAACTGCCGCAGCGTGAACGTCCGGGTCAGCGCGGCCGGTGCCAGCGAGGTGCAGGCCGAGCGTTGCCGGCGGGTCGCGGTCAGCACCAGCGCCGCCCCGGTCAGGTGCTCCGGGCGCAGCCGGCGGGTCCGGAAGGCCGCCGGGTCCGCGCCGGTGGCCGCGGTCACCTCGACCGCGTATGGGTGCATGGCCGCCCCGTCGATCGCGTCGGTCCCCGCGCTGGTCACCGCCAACGGCAGGCCGGCCAGCATGCGGCGGGCGATGAACTCCGCCATCGGTGACCGGCACATGTTCGCGTGGCAGACGAAGAGCACCTCGTCGACCATCTGCACCCCTCTCGTCGGCACGGTCGCGACGGAGGGTGCCGCGACGGCGTTCTTCCGGCGGTCGCGGCCGGACGCAGAGGGGATGCGGGAATCGTACGCGGTGCGGCGCCCGGCCGTCCGGAAAGCCGCGCCGGGAGCGTCGTCATGAGGGTCGGCATCCTCACCTACCACTTCCCGCCCGAGCCGGCGTTCGTCCCGGGCAGCCTGGCCGAGGAGCTGGTGGCCCGGGGCCACGAGGTGCGGGTGCTCACCGGTTTCCCGGACTACCCCGGCGGCCACGTCTATCCCGGCTGGCGGCAGCGCTGGCGGCACCAGACGCACAGCGAGCGGCTGACCGTGCGCCGGGTTCCCCGGTACGCCGCGGGCGACGGTTCCGCCCGTGCCCGCACCACGAGCTGGCTGTCCTTCGCCGGCAGTGCCGCGCTCGCCGGCCGGGGACTGCTGCGCGACGTCGACGTGCTCTACGTCTACGGCCACCCGGCGGTCACGTTCGCCGCCACCGGGCTGCGGCGGCTGCTCGGCCGCACGCCGACAGTGCTGCACGTGCAGGACGTGTGGACCGAGCGGGACGGGCGCGCCGAGCGGGACAGCGGGCGGCCGGCGCGGCTGGAGGCCGCGACCCGTCGCCTCTACCGGGAGGCGGCGGTGGTGGCTGTCGGGTCGCCGTCCATGGCGGATCTCGTCCGTGCCGGCGGGGCCGACCCGGGCCGGGTGCGCACGGCGCCGAACTGGACCGACGAGCGCATCTTCCGGCCCACCCAGGCCGGACCGGCGGTGCGGCGGCTGGTCCGCCGGGACGACCGCTGCGTGGTGATGCACGCCGGCACGATCGGCGTCCGCCAGGATCTGGAGACGGCGGTCCGCGCGGCGGCGGCGCTCGGCGACCGGATGGACCTGGTGCTCGTGGGATCGGGCCCGCAGGAGCGGCAGGTCCGGGGGCTCGCCGCCGACCTCGGCGCGGACAACGTCCGGTTCCTGGAACGACGGTCCGCCGTGGACATGCCGCAGCTCTACGCCGCCGCCGACTACCAGCTCGTGGCCCAGCGCGACCTGCCGGAGCTGCGTGGCCGGGTGCCCGACAAGCTCCAGGCCGCGCTGTCCTGCGCCGCGCCGGTGATCGCCTCCGCGGCGGGGGAGACGGCGGAGGTGGTGGAGCGGGCCCGCGCCGGCCTGTCCTGCCCGCCGGAGGACTGGGCGGCGCTGGCCGACCGCTTCTGGCTGGCCGCCGCCATCCCGCCGGCCGCCCGGATCGACATGGGCCGGCGGGGCCGCGACGCGTACCTGCGGGACATGTCGATGCGGGCCGGTGTGGACCGGATCGAGGCGCTGCTGCACGAGGCGGCCGAGCGCACGCCGAACCGAACAAAACTCGCACACAGCAGCTAATTCATCAGAGCGTCGAATAACGCCTCGAACAGGCACTTTCTCGTGCTAAAAAGCACTCGATCGCGAATTCTGTCCGATTCGACCGACACGTAGGGGGAATCCGTGACCGGACCTGGTGCCACGCCCGTCCGGCGGCGCCGCTCGCGCCGGCGCCGGCGCGCCCGGGTCCGCCGGATCCTGCTGACCGGGCTCGTAGTCGTGTCGGTGCTGCTCAGCGCCGGCGGCTGGGTCGTGTTCCGGGGCTGGCAGGCCCGCGCCCACCTGGTCAACGCCGCCGGACTGGCCCGGGAGCTCAGCGCCCAGGTGCTCGACGGCGACGTGGCCCGGGCCCAGCGCACGCTCGCCGCGTTGCAGGAGCAGGCCGCCGCCGCGCGTGGCGAAACCGGGGATCCGGTGTGGTGGGTCGGCCAGCAGACCCCGTACGCGGGGGACAACCTGGCCGCCGTACGGCAGATCTCGGTGGCGGTGGACGACCTGGCCCGGCTCGCGTTCCCCACGCTGCTGCGCGTCGACCTCGCCTCGCTGGTGCCGAAGCAGGGCAAGCTGGACCTGGCCCGCCTGCGCGCCGTCTCGGCCGAGGTCTCCGCCGCCGACCAGGCGGTGCGCACGACTGCCGACCGGCTGCGGAAGGTGCCCACCGGCGACCTCGTGACGCAGGTAGGCGACGCGGTCACCGCGCTGCGCGCGGAGCTGGACCAGCTCGGCGAGCTGACCTCGGCGGCTGATCGCGGCGCGCGGCTGCTGCCGCCACTGCTCGGCGCGGACGGACCGCGCAGCTATCTGCTGGTCTCGCAGAACCCGGCCGAGCTGCGCGCCACGGGCGGCATGTTCGGCGCGTACGCAGTCCTGCGCGCCGAGGGTGGACGGATCCGCCTCGTGAAGCAGGGCAGTTCGTCCGACCTGCGGTTCTTCGACCCGCCACTCAAGGTCGACGCGGAGGCGAAGCGGCTCTGGGGCGATCTGCCGGGCATCTATCCGGCGGACGTGAACCTCAACCCGGACTTCCCGGCCGCCGCCGCGCTCTACCGGGACATGGTGCGCCGCCGGACCGGCACGACTGTGGACGGTGTGCTGGCGGTGGACCCGGTGGTCCTGTCCTACCTGCTCGGCGTCTTGGGCCCGGTCAACGTGCCGGACGGGCCGGCACTCGCCCCCGCCACCGCCGTCCGCACGCTCCTCAGTGACTCGTACCGGGACCTGGGCACGAAGGACCAGGACGAGTACTTCACCAAGGCGGCCTCGGGTGTCTTCGACACCCTGTTCACCAAGACGATCGACCCGCGTGCGCTTTTGACCGTTTTTATCCGTTCAATCAACGAACGTCGGATATTGTTCTGGAGTGTCCGATCTGAGGAACAGCGCGCACTGGCCGGCAGCCGGCTGGCCGGTCAACTTCCGGAGAAGGACACCGTGCCGACTGTCGGCGTGTTCCTCAACGACGGCAGCGGCGCGAAGCTCGGTTACTACCTCAGGTTCTCGGCCACCGTGACGGTCGGCGAATGCCAGCCGGACGGGCGCCGCGAACTGAAGCTGCGGGTGACGGTGCACTCCACCGCCCCGAAGTCGGGCCTGACCGAGTCGGTCACCGGGCTGGCCCTGGCCGGCGACAAGTACACCGCACGCACGTTCGTCTCCGTCCACACGCCCACCGGCGGCGCCGTCCTCACCGGACGGCTGGACGGGCGGGACACCGCGATGGGCAGCGGCACCGACGGCCGCCGCCAGGTGGCGGTGGCGAACGTGGAGGCACGCCCGGGGCAGACCAGGACGCTCGACGTCACGGTGCTCACCGGCCAGACCGGCGCCGGGACGGCCGAGCTGGTGCACACGCCCACCGTCACCCCATGGACCACCCAAGTAGTCAACGCACCAAGCTGTGAACAGTAGGAGGGAAACCATCATGCGGCTATCCCGCATCATCATGGCGCTCACGGTGGGCCTGGCCGTAGCGGCCGTGCCGACCGCGGCCGGGGCGGCGCAGCCGCAGCCTCCGGTCTACCCGCCGGAAGTCGCCTCGCTGACCGTGTCGCCGCTGGCCGCCTGCCTCGGCGAGAAGTTCACCCTGCAGGGTTCGAACTTCGCGCCGAATGAGACGGTTCGCATCGACGTGGCGATCTCGGGCCTGCCCGTGGCCGCCCCGGCCGAGGGCACCGCGCGACGCAGCGACGGCAGCACGGTGGCGATGGCGCCCGTCGCCTACACGCCCAACCGCGCCCAGCCGCAGCCCGCGCCGACCACGTTCACCGTGACGGCCGACGCCAGCGGCAACTTCACCGTCACCTACCGGCCGACCCAGCCGGGTCGGTACACGTTCACCGCCACCGGTCTGACGTCCGGCCGGATCGCCAGCGCCACCGGCACCGTCTGTCCGCCAAAGCCGACCCGGCCGCCGCACAAGGGCGGCCTGCCGGTCACCGGTGACAGCATCGGCACGCCGCTGAAGCTCGGTGGTGGCCTGGCCGCCGCCGGTGCGGTGCTGCTGCTGGCCTCGATGGCCTGGCGTCGCCGTCGCCTCGGCTGATCCGAGGCGCGCCGGGGACGACCCGGCTCGATCGTGAGTGCCCGCCGGACCTCGTCCGGCGGGCACTCACGTGTCCGGGCGACACGACACAATGAGCCATGGACGCGACACCGTGGACCGACCAGGCCGGCCTGCTCACGCTGCCCGGGGGCGCCACCGTACGCGGGCGCCGGGTCGCCGAGCCCGGTTCGCCCGCCGACTTCGCCCTGCTGCTGGCGCCCGGTCCCGAGCCGGAGTGGCCGGTCCGGCGGGTCCGCTGGCCCGACTTCTGGATCCCGGCCGACCGCGCCGACGCCCTCGACGCGCTGCGCGAGGCGTGGCGGCGCGCGTACGCGGGCGAACGGGTCGAGGTGGCCTGTCACGGCGGCATCGGGCGGACCGGCACCGCGCTCGCCGCGTTGGCCGTGCTGGACGGGCTGCCGCCCGCGCGGGCGGTGGCCTGGGTCCGGTCCCACTATCACCGGCGCGCGGTGGAGACGCCGTGGCAGCGGTGGTGGCTGCGCGGCGTGCGCTGACACCCGGCCGGTCACCCACCGGCAGCGCCCGATCGGCGCGGCGTCACGACACCGGTGAGGCGTCCGGACCTGATCATCCGGCTCGGTAGGGTGCCTTCTCATGAGAGCCCGGGCCCTGGCCGTCGCCACCGCCGTCACCCTGCTCACCACCGGGGCACCCGCCCCGGCCGCCGCCGCCCCGGCCACCACACCCGCCGCCCCGGCCGCCGCGCCCGCACCCGCGGCGCCCTGCCCGCGCCTGCCCGCGCCGAAGGTCAGCCGGCCGCCCCGCCCGACAACGCCGGCCACGACACCCGAACAGGCGGCGGTGGGCGGCGAGGCGCTGGCCGGCACCGGCCTCGTCGTGCCACCCGGCAGCCCTGCACCCCCGGCGGTCACCGCGACCACCTGGCTCGTGGCCGACCTGGACACCGGCGCGGTCCTCGGCGCGTGCGGCGCACACGTTCCCGGCACCCCGGCGAGCACCCAGAAACTGCTGCTGGCCGCCACCATGCTGAGCCGGCTGGACCCGAAGCAGGTGGCCGTGGCGACCCGGGACGACCTGGACATCGAGCCGGGCAGCTCGGCCGTCGGCCTGCTCGTCGGCGGCCGCTACAGCGTGGCGACGCTGTGGCTGGGCCTGCTGCTCCAGTCCGGCAACGACGCCGCGAACATGCTGGCCCGCCTCGGCGCGGGCAGCGCGCAGGCCGGCGTCGCCGAGATGAACGCCGAAGCCCGCCGGCTCGGCGCCGGGCAGACGCACGCGGTCACCCCGTCCGGCCTGGACGGTCCCGGCCAGTTCACCACCGCGTACGACCTGGCGCTCATCGCGCGTGCCTGCTTCGCCGACGCCGCGTTCCGCCGGTACGCGCTCACCGAGCGCACGCAGATCCCGGCCCAGCCCGCGCTGAAGAAGGGCGGGTTCCAGATCCAGAACGAGAACCAGCTCGTCTACCGCTATCCCGGCGCGCTCGGCGGCAAGACCGGCTTCACCGAGCTGGCCCGGCACAGCTACGTCGGCGCCGCGCAGCGCGACGGTCGCCGCCTCGTGGTGACGCTGCTCGGGGCCGAGGCCCGCCCGGTACGCGGCTGGCAGCAGGGCGCCCAACTGCTCGACTGGGGCTTCCGGCTGCCCCGGGACGCCTCGGTCGGCCGCCTGGTCGAACCGGGCGAACCGGCCGCCGAGGCGCCGCGACCCGGGCCGGCGCCGGCCGCCGAGCCCACCCGTACCCCCGGCGAGCCCTGGCGCGGGCCGGGCGGTACGGCGCTGCGCCGCATCGGCGACGGGGACTGGCGGGTGATCGTGCCGGCCGCCGGCCTGCTGGCGCTGGCGGTCGGCGGGGTGGTGGCGGCGCTCACCGCCCGCCGCGCCCGGGCCCGCCGACGCGGGCGCCGCCGCGCCTGACCCGGCCACCGGGCCGCGTGGACACCGATTCCGCGGGTATGCGCCCGGCATGGAGCACCCGGGCCGGATCGTGGTGGTCTCGGCGGACATCGGTGCCGGACACGACCGGGCCGCCGACGAACTGGCGCACCGGCTGCGTGCGCGGGGTTTCGCGGTGGACCGGCTGAACCTCCTGCACCTGCTGCCCCGCCCGGCGCACCGGGCGGTACGCGAGACGTACCGCAGGGTGCTGCACCGGCTTCCCTGGGGTTACCACGCGCTGTTCCGGCTCACCGGCAGCTCGCGGACCGCCGTGCGCGGGATCCGCGCGCTGCTGCGGCCGTTCCGCCACCGCCTGCGCCGCCGCATTCCCCCCGACACGCGGGCCGTGGTCACCACCTATCCGTTCGCCAACCAGCTCCTCGGGCCGCTGCGGTGCCGTGGGCGGCTCCGTGTCCCTCTGATCACCTATGTGACTGATTTCGTGGTGCACCCGACCTGGCTCGCGCCGGGCGTGGACGTGTACTGCGCGGTCCGCCACGCCGAGACGCACGAGAACTGCGCCGCCGACGTCACACGGGTCCAGCCGCTGGTGTCCCGCGCCTTCGCCCGGCCCGGCCCGGAGGACCGGCGGCGGGCCCGGCAGCGGTTCGGCCTCCCGGCCGACGAGGTGCTCGCGCTCGTCGTCGCGGGCGCCTGGGGGGCCGGCGAGGTGGCGGCCACGGTGGCCGAGGTCGCCGCGGCGGGCGTGCGGCCGGTGGTGGTGTGCGGGCACAACGCGGCGCTGCGCCACCGGCTGCGCGGCGCCGGCCGGTACGTGCTGGGCTGGGTGGACGACATGCCGGCGCTGATGCGCGCCGTCGACGTCCTGGTGGAGAACGCGGGCGGACTGACCTGCCAGGAGGCGCTGGCGGCCGGGCTGCCGGTGGTCACGTACCGGCCCATCGCCGGGCACGGACGCGCGAACGCGGCGATCCTGGCCCGCGCCGGCCTGAGCCGGTGGGCCGGCACACCGCAGCAGCTCGGGCCGGTGCTCGCGGCGGTGATCGGGACCGGACCGGTGGCCCCGCCCCGTGACGACGTGTCCGAGGACCCGGCCGGACTGGTCGCCGAGGCGGCCCGCCGGGCGCCGCCCGCCGGCCCGGCCGGTACGCGCCGCCCGCTGCTCGATCCGGTCGGCGACGCGGTGGCCGTCCTCGCCGCGCTGCTGCAGTCCACCGGGGGCCTGCGTTGAGACCGGCCACCCTCGCCCGGGCCGCCGCGCTGGCGCTGCCGGCGTTGCAGGCGGCACCGGCGGTGACGGCGCTGCCCGCCGTGCGGCGGCGGCTGCTGCCCGGGCTGCACGGGCTCGGGGCGCCCGGCCGGGTCGCGCTGACCTTCGACGACGGCCCGGATCCGGAATCCACCGGCCACGTCCTGGACGTGCTGGCGGCGCACCGGGTCCGTGCCACGTTCTTCGTGCTCGGCGCGATGCTGCGCCGCCATCCGGCGCTGGGCCGCCGGGTCGCCGGCGACGGCCACGAGATCGCCGTGCACGGCTGGACGCACGACAACCTGCTGCTGCGCGGCCCCGCCCGCACCGTCAGCGACCTGACCCGTGCGTACGCCCTGGTCGCCGACGTGACCGGCCGTGCCCCCCGGTTCCTGCGACCGCCGTACGGCGTGCTCACCACCGCCGCGCTCGTGGCCGCCCGGCGGCTGCGCCTGCGGCCGGTGCTGTGGAGCTGCTGGGGCCGGGACTGGACAGCCACCGCCACCGCCGACACCGTCGCGGACACCGTCCTGGCCGGGCTGGACGAGGGCGGCACGATCCTGCTGCACGACTCCTCCCGCACGGCCGCGCCGGGCGCCTGGCGGGCCGGTCTGGCCGCCCTTCCGCGCGTGCTCGCCGAGTGCCGCCGCCGGGGCTGGCACGTCGGCCCGCTGGCCGGCCACGGGCTCCGCGCGCGCTGATCGTCGAGCGGGCGAGCCTACCCGGTGGCGACAGTGCCGGGACCCGAATCCCCGAGCCGGTGACCCGTTCGGGTCGGCGTGGCTAGCGTGCGGGTCATGAGGACCTGGGGATCCTTCGTGGCGCTGGCCGCCGCCCTGCTGCTGCCGGCGTCGGCGACGCCCGCGGTGGCCGCCGTCCGCACGCCGGTACGCCGGCTGCCGTCCGCGCCGCCCTGCCCGAACGTGCCGGCCCCGGCGACCCGGCCGCCGCAGCCGCCGCCGGCGCCCGACCCGGCCGCGCGGGCCGTCGGCGGCCCCGCGCTGGACACCGCCGGGCTGGTCGTCCCGCCCGCGTCGACCGCGCCGCCGGCGGTGATCGCCACCTCCTGGGTGGTCGCCGACCTGGACAGCGGCGCGGTGCTCGGCGGCTGCGGCCCGCACGAGTACGGGGTGCCCGCGAGCGTGCAGAAGCTGCTGCTGGCCGCCACGATGCTGCCCCGGCTGGACCCGAACCGGGAGGTGACGGTGACCGCCGGGGACCTGGCCGTCGAGCCGGGCAGCTCGACTGTCGGGCTGGTCGAGGGCGGACGCTACCGGATCGAGACGATCTGGCTCGGCCTGCTGCTGCGCTCCGGCAACGAGGCGGCGAACGCGCTGGCCCGCCTCGGGGGCGGCCCGGACGGGCCGGCCGGCGGGATCCGGGCGATGAACGAGGAGGCGCACCGGCTCGGTGCCCGGCAGACGCACGCGGTCACCCCGTCCGGGCTGGACGGGCCGGGGCAGTTCACCAGCGCGTACGACCTGGCGCTCATCGCGCGGGCGTGCTTCGCCGACCCGGCGTTCCGGCGCTACGACACCACCCGGTCGGCGCAGATCCCGGCCCAGCCGGCGCAGCGGGCGAAGGGGTTCGCCATCTCCAACGACAACATGCTGCTGGACCACTATCCGGGCGCCCTCGGGGGCAAGACCGGCTTCACCGACCTGGCCCGGCACACGTACGTCGGCGCGGCCGAGCGCGGCGGGCGGCGCCTCGTGGTGACGCTGCTCGGCGCCGAGGTGACCACCCAGCGCGGCTGGCAGCAGGGCGCGGCGCTGCTGGACTGGGGTTTCGCGCAGCCGCGTGACGCGTCGGTCGGACGGCTGGTCGAGCCGGGGGAGCTGGACCGGTCCGCGCCACCGGCGGGCGGGGCGGCCTCGGCCCTGGCCGGGCACGCCGGCCTGCGCGGCGGCGGGGCGGCACCCGGACCACGGCCCGGCACGGGTGTGACGGTGGCGGTGGGCGCGGTGCTGACGGCCGGGGGAGCGCTGCTGCTGGCCCGGCGTCGCCGCAACGCCGCCGCCGTCGCCATGTCGATCGGGACGCCGCTGCGGGAGCCGGAAATTCCGGAACAGGAGTGAAAGCGGCGGCCCGGATCAGCGGCAGGCGGGCCCGGCGGTGCTGTCCCGCACCACGAGTTCGGTGGCCAGCTCGACCCGGGGCGAGTCGATCTCCTCGCCCTGGGCCAGCCGCAGCACCGTGCGGGCGGCGAGCCGGCCCATCTCCACCAGCGGCTGGCGCACTGTGGTCAGCGGCGGTGAGGCCCACCGCGCCTCGGGCAGGTCGTCGAAGCCCACCACGCTCACGTCGTCGCAGACCCGCAGCCCGCGGCGGCGTACCGCCTCGTACACCCCGAAGGCCATCTGGTCGCTGGCGGCGAAGATGGCGGTGGGCGGGTCGTCGAGGTCGAGCAGCGCGCCACCGGCGGTGAACCCGGAGGCGTGGTAGAAGTCGCCGGGCTGCACCAGCCGGTCGTCGGCGGTGACCCCGGCGGCGGCCAGGGCGGCCCGGTAGCCGTCCAGCCGGGCCCGGCTGCACAGCAGGTGCGGCGGGCCGGCCACGAAACCGATCCGGCGGTGGCCGAGCTTGAGCAGGTGCTCGGTGGCGGCCAGGCCGCCGGTCCAGTTGGTGGCGCCGATCGCCGGCACGTCGGTGGCGGCCACGCCGGCGGCCGGGTCGACCACCACCACCGGCACGTTGAGGCGCCGCAGCTGGGCCTGCACGGCGGGGCTCAGGTGCGAGGTCACCACGATCACGCCGTCGGACGCGCGGGCGCGCAGGTTGTGCAGCCACTGCCGGGTGGAGCTGGACTCGCGGTGGATCGCCGAGACGACGGTGCCCACCCCGGCGGCGTGGCTGACGTCCTCCACGCCGCGGATGATCTCCACGGCCCACGGGCTGTCCAGGTCGTTGAAGACCAGGTCGACCAGGTCCGCCCGGCGCACCGTACGGCTGCCGCGACGCCGGTAGCCGTGGTGGCGCAGCAGCTCCTCGACCCGCTCCCGGGTGTCCGGCGCGACGTCGGAACGCCCGTTGAGCACCCGCGACACGGTCGGCACCGAGACGCCGGCCTCCCGTGCGATAGCGGTGATGGTCACCCTGCGCTCGTCGTCCGCGCTCACCCGTGTTCCCTTCGCCGGCTGCCGGAACCGACCGGTAGACCGTCCCGCCCCACGCACATCTTGCCGTACGGCGAGGGCTTGACGACAGGCCGGACCGGCCCTAGCGTTCGCACGAGTTGCGGAAACGTTCCGGAAACGCGCCAGTCATCTTCCGCCGGCTCGCCGTCCACCCCCGACGAACGACGAGGAATCCGAGGCGTGTTCACCGACCTGGCCGAGGCCGAACTCCGCGCCCATCGCAGCGACCTGCGCGAGCCGCCGGACTTCGACGCCTTCTGGGCTGACACTCTCGCACAGGCGCGCTCCTGCGGCGACCCCGTGTCGGCGACCCCGATGCCCACGCCGCTGGCCGGGATCGACGTGTTCGACGTGACCTTCCCCGGCTTCGCCGGCCAGCCGATCCGCGCCTGGCTGCGGGTGCCGCGCGGCGCGACGCAGCCGCTGCCCACGATCGTGCAGTACGTCGGGTACGGCGGCGGCCGCGGCCACGCGCTGGAGAACCTGCTCTGGTCCGCCGCCGGCTTCGCCCACCTCCAGATGGACACGCGCGGCCAGGGCTCGGGGTGGAGCCGGGGCGACACGCCCGACGTCGCCGCCGCCGGACCGCAGGCGCCGGGCATGGCCACCCGGGGGATCGAGGACCCGAACCGGTACTACTACCGGCGCTTCCTCACCGACGCGGTCCGCGCCGTGGACGCCGCGTGCGAACTGCCCGCCGTCGACCCGGACCGGATCGCGGTCCTCGGGCACAGCCAGGGTGGCGCCGCCGCCCTCGCCGCCGCCGCGCTGGCGCCCCGGGTGCGGGCGGCTGTCGCGCTCGTGCCGTTCCTCTGCGACATCCCGCGCGCGATCACCATCACCGACGCCGCGCCGTACCGGGAGATCCGCGACTACCTGGCCGTGCACCGCGACCGCGAGGAGCAGGCGCTGCGCACGCTCGGCTACGTCGACGGCGTCGCGTTCGCCCGCCGCGCGGGCGTGCCGGCCCGCTTCTCCGTCGCGCTCATGGACGAGATCACGCCGCCGTCCACCGTCTACGCCGCCTACCACGCCTACCGGGGCGACAAGGACCTGACGGTGTGGCGGTTCAACGGCCACGAGGCGGGCGGCATCGACGACGACGCCGCCGCCGTCGACTTCCTGCGTACCGTGCTGGGCGGCTGACCACCGGTTCCGCCGATGCCGGCCCGCCGGGGCTGGTAGACACGGCGGGTGGGCACCGGCACGCGCGCGACGGCGGTCGTGGCCGTCGCGGCCACGCTGCTCGCCGCCGCCTGCCAGCGGCCCGCGCCGTCGCCGTCGGCGCCGCCGTCACCCACAGCGACCGGCCCCCGTGCCCCGGCGGACATCGTGGACCTCACCACCGTCGACCCCACCGTCCGCACCGACATCCGGTACGCGGGCCCGCACAACTTCGTCGGCCGCCCGATCGACGGGTACGCCGAGCCGCGCTGCCTGCTCACCCGGCCGGCGGCGGAGGCGCTGCACCGGGTGCAGACCGCCGCGCTCGCCGGCGGGCACAGCCTCAAGGTGTACGACTGCTACCGCCCGCAGCGCGCCGCCGACGACTTCGTGGCCTGGGCGAAGCTGCCCGGTGAGCAGCTGATGAAGGGGGAGTTCTATCCCGCCGTGCCGAAGGACCGGCTGTTCGCCGACGGCTACATCGGCGCGCCCACCGCGCACAGCCGGGGCAGCACCGTCGACCTGACCCTGGTGCCGGTCTCCGGGCCCTCGCCGGCCGCGTACACGCCCGGCCAGGCGCTCGTGCCCTGCACCGACCCGGCCGGACGCCGCTTCGCCGACGACTCGATCGACATGGGCACCGGGTTCGACTGCTTCGACCCGCGTTCCCACACCGCCGACGCACGGGTCAGCCGCACCGCCCGGGACAACAGGGACCTGCTGCGCCGGCTGATGTCCGCACAGGGCTTCGAGAACTATCCGCTGGAGTGGTGGCACTACCGGTACGTCGACGAGCCGTACCCGGACACCTGGTTCGACTTCCCGGTGGCCGGTTCGTCACTGCGGTGACGCGGTCGTCCCACCAAGATCGATCGCGGCTAGGCTCGACGCTCATGGAGACCGAACGGATCGGCCCGCCGCTGCTCGCCGGCGAACGGGAGTCGCTGCGCGCCTTCCTCGACTTCCACCGGGCCACGCTGGCCCTCAAGTGCGAGGGGCTGACCGACGAGCAGTTGCGCCGGGCGGCGTCGCCGCCGTCCACGCTGTCACTGCTCGGCCTGGTCCGCCACATGGCCGAGGTGGAGCGCACCTGGTTCCGCCGGGTCATCGCCGCCGAGGACGTGCCGCTGGTGTGGTCGGACAGCGGCGACTTCCAGCAGGCGTACGACGCCCGCGACGCCGACGTGGCGGAGGCGTTCGAGGCGTGGCGGCGGGAGGTCGAGCACGCCCGGCGCGTCGAGCGGGAGGCCGCCTCGCTCGACGTGACAGGTCACCAGGCCCGCTGGGGCGAGGACGTCTCGCTGCGCCTGGTCATGCTGCACATGCTGCACGAGTACGCCCGCCACAACGGGCACGCCGACCTGATCCGCGAGGCGATCGACGGCACCGTCGGCGTCTGAGCCCGCCCGGTCAGCGCCCGCGCAGCGGCAGCCAGGCCAGCACGTCCTGAATGCGCGCGTCCCAGTACGCCCAGTCGTGGTCACCGGGACCGAAGTCGACGGTGACCGGCACGTCGCGTTCCCGGGCCACGTCGAGGAACCGCAGGTTGTCCTCGTACAGGAAGTCCTCGGTGCCGCAGGCGACGTAGAGCGCCGGCCGGTCGTCGCCGGAGCGCTCCAGCAGCCCCACCGTGTCGTCGTCGGCGGGCACCGGGTCGTCACCCCAGACGGTGTGCCACACCGCCGGGTCGACCGGACGGGTCGGATGGTGGCGGCGGCGCGTCACGTCCAGCGCGCCGGACAGGCTGGCCGCCGCCGCGAACCGGTCCGGGTGGCGCAGCGCCCACTTCATCGCCCCGTAGCCGCCCATCGACAGGCCCGCGACGAACGTGTCCTCCCGCCGGTCGGACAGCCGGAACAACGACCGGCACACCTCGGGCAGCTCCTCGCTGAGGAACGTCCAGTACCGGTTGCCGTGCGCCTCGTCGCAGTAGAAGCTCCGCTGCGCCTGCGGCATCACCACGGCCAGCCCCAGCGGCGCGACGTACCGCTCGATCGAGGTGCGCCGGGTCCACACGGTGTCGTCGTCGCTCAGCCCGTGCAGCAGGTACAGCACCTGCGGGTCACCGTCGGCGGCGGCACCCGGCACGCCGATCCCGGCCGCGCCCCGGTCGGGCAGCAGCACTGTCATCGACGTGCCCATGCCGAGCGCCTCGGAGAAGAAGTCACAGCGGATGTGCGCCATGAGGCGGCAGCGTACCCCGCAGGGGTTCGATGAGGGCGTTCCTATTGCCCCGGGACGGCCGCGCGGGAAAAGATGGCCGTGCGCGCCGGAAACGTGTTCGTAACCTGCGCGCTGCTGGTCTCTGTCACAAGGAAGTGGGAGTCAGTCATGAGCGACGTGTCGGCCGCACTGGGTGTGCGCCTCTACCCGGACCTGGTCGAGCCCGGCGGTCTCGCCCCCGCGCTCGTGGCGACAGCCGCCGCCCACCAGCTCGACGTCGGCGAGGTGACCGCGCCCGAGCAGGGGCGCAGCCGGTTCACCTGCGCCGAGATGACCTCCGCCCGCGGCGTGGTCTGCGTCAGCCTCGGCTCGCAGGCCCGCTACTTCATGATCGACCTGCGGGTGGACGGCGACGTCCAGGCCCGGGGCGACGCCACCGACCTGCTTCAGGTCGCGCAGGTGGCCGCCGCGTGGCGGGCCGGCATCACGCTCGCGGAGCTGACCGCGCGCTACCCGTTCATGGAGGAGATGCGCCGCCACCCGGTGGCACACGCCGGCTGACCACGAACGAATATCGTGTTGCCGCCCAGGTGTGGCGGCCGTACCGTGAGCGGGCAACGTCGATCTGATCCACCAGGGGAGTGCACCGTGTCGCAGCAGAACCGCACCCGCGCCGAGCGGCAAGCGCCGCGCGCCGGTGCCCTGCTGCCCGAGCCGGGCACGGGCCGCGAACGGCAGTGGCAACCAGGGTGGTGGCGCGTCTAGCGCCGGCGCGACGATCCGCGCGAACCGCCCGCCCCGAGACCGGAGCAGGGCGGTTCTCCGTTTCCGGGGCAGCTCCGCCGACGGCGTACGCCGTCCTGGGCCGTTGGAGCAACTGGCAGCTCACCCGGCTCTCAACCGGGAGGCTACGGGTTCGAGTCCCGTACGGCCTACGTCAGAAGGACATGAGCAAGGAGACGACGATGGGTTTCACCCCGCTGGCCGGTACCCGGGCGCCGGTCCGGGTCTGGACCGACCCGTACACGATCGAGGCGCAGGCGGCCCGGCAGCTGCGCAACATCGGCGCGCTGCCGTGGGTGCAGGGTGTCGCGGTGATGCCGGACGTGCACTTCGGCAAGGGCGCCACGGTCGGCTCGGTGATCGCGATGCGGCAGGCCGTGTCGCCGGCCGCGGTCGGCGTGGACATCGGTTGCGGCATGTCGGCGGTACGGACCTCGCTGACCGCCGCCGACCTGCCCGACGACCTCGCGCCGCTGCGCTCGGCGATCGAGGCGGCCATCCCGGTCGGCTTCGCGATGCGTGACGACGCTGTCGACCCGCGCCGGATCCGAGGGCTGGAGCAGTCGGGCTGGGACGACTTCTGGCGGCGGTTCGGCACGCTGGACCGGAAGGTGGCCCAGCTCCAGACGCGGGCGCAGCGGCAGCTCGGCACGCTCGGCGGCGGCAACCACTTCATCGAGGTCTGCCTGGAGCAGGGCGGCCCGGACGACGGCCGGGTCTGGCTGATGCTGCACTCCGGTTCCCGCAACATCGGCAAGGAGCTGGCCGAGCGGCACATGGCGGTGGCGCGCGGCCTGCCGCACAACACCGACCTGCCGGACCGGGACCTCGCGGTGTTCCTCGCCGGCACGCCCGAGATGGAGGCGTACCGGCGGGACCTGTGGTGGGCGCAGGAGTACGCCCGGCGCAACCGGGCGGTCATGCTCGCTCTGCTGAGCCAGGTGGTCCGGGTTGCGTTCCCGCACGTCGGCTACGACGAGCCGATCTCCTGCCACCACAACTACGTGGCGGAGGAGAGCTACGACGGGGTGGACGTGCTGGTGACCCGCAAGGGCGCGATCCGGGCCGGTAAGGGGGACCTGGGCATCATTCCCGGCTCGATGGGCACCGGGTCGTACATCGTGCGCGGCAAGGGCAACGTCGACGCGTACTGCTCGGCGTCGCACGGCGCCGGGCGGCGGATGTCGCGGGGGCAGGCGAAGCGGACGTACAGCACTGCGGATCTGGCCGCGCAGACCGCCGGGGTGGAGTGCCGCAAGGACGCCGGTGTGGTCGACGAGATCCCCGGCGCGTACAAGGACATCACCGAGGTGATGGCCCAGCAGGAGGACCTGGTCGAGGTGGTCGCCCACCTCAAGCAGGTCGTCTGCGTGAAGGGCTGAGCGGCAGGGCCGGCGTCGAGGGGGCGCCGGCCCTACCGGGTACGCCGGGCGACGCGCACGCCGACGGCGACCGCGCCGATGACGAGCAGCGCGGACAGGAGCTGGAGGCCGGGGGAGTCGTCGGCCTCCCCGTACACGAAGCCGGCGACGCCGAGCACGACGGCGAGCAGCGCCACGGCGGCGGCCAGGTGTCTCATCGTTGCGCCCCATCCTCGTCGGGGACCCATTCGAGCAGGTCGCCGGGCTGGCAGTCGAGCACCCGGCACATGGCCTCCAGGGTGCTGAACCGGACGGCCTTGGCGCGGCCGTTCTTGAGCACCGCCACGTTCGCCGGGGTGAGCCCGACGCGCTCGGCGAACTCGCCGACGCTCATCTTGCGCTTGGCCAGCTCCACGTCGATGCGCACGACGATCGGCATCAGATCACCGCTTCCATGTCGGTGCGCAGCGTGGTGGCCTGGCGCAGCAGCGCGCGCAGCACCACCATCAGCAGCCCCAGCACGCTGACGCCGGTGACCAGCAGGAACAGCAGCAGCGGCAGCCCCGGGTCGCCGGCGTTGAAGCCGACGTAGAGGAAGACGCCGACGAGCACCACCCAGGCGGCGGCGACCGCCCAGACGATGCCGTCGACCCAGCCCAGGGACGCCTCGGTGAAGATGCGGTCGCGCTTGACCAGGGTGAGCAGGTGCCAGGTGCAGACGATCACCACCTGCACGCACAGCACCCAGAAGATCGTCACCGCGGTGGCGGGCCACCGCAGGTACGCCATGTCCGGGTTCTCCCGCGCCATGTGCGCGAACTGCCCGGGCAGCGACATGGTCTGGAGCAGCACCAGGATCGCGAACAGCAGGACCAGGAAGGCACGGAGTGGTGTCACCGCGCGTTGCGCCGTAAGCATGCATCGACTATCGCGCGGAACCTATCGAAAGTCAATCGGTTCCGATCGTGGGTCGCTGTCGATAGGCTCGGTCCGGGATGCTCGCCCGGCTCCGGCCCACCCTGGGGAGGACGACATGACCGGACACCGCCGTCGCGCGGTCCGGCCGACGGCCCTTGTCCTGGCCGCCGCTCTGACCGGCGCCGCCTGCCAGCCGGGAGAGCCCGACCCGGCGGCCCCCGGCGCCGTGGTGATCGACCGCCTCACCGCGCCGGCCGAGCTGGCCGGTCTGCCCCGTCAAGACGCCGGCAGGGACCGCATACCGGCCCTGGTCGACGATCCGCCGGGTCTCGCCATGGTGATCAACGGGTACGGCGAGGCGACTCCGCCGCCACTGACCCTCGAGGCGTACTACGGCAACCGGGTGGGCATCGCGGCGGTGGGGCGGGCGTTGCAGTCGCGTCTCGGCGGAGGCACTGCCGCACCCGGCGCGGAGACCACCTGCCACAGTGGCGCCGACGGGTCTGTCACCTGCTGGCGGCGGGCGGACACGCTCGTCGTGACGGTCACCGCCCGCGACGGCCGGTCCGCCGAGCGGACGCGGGACGCCACCGAGCAGGCGTGGCGCGCCGTCACCGGCTGAGCGCCGCCGACGTCAATCGGTGCCCCTCGCTGGGCGGCCGACGGCGTAGCGGACGTGTACGGCGTACCGCGAGTGGTGCACCGCGCGGATCTCCAGGTCGACGTCCCGGTCGAAGCCCTCGAACAGCCGCTTCCCGCGGCCGAGGATCACCGGCGCGGTGGACAGGCCCAGCTCGTCGACGACGCCGGCCGCGAGCGCCTGCCGGATGACCTCGGCGCCCCCGCCTATGACCACCGCGCCGTCGCCGGCCGTACGCCGGGCCGCCGCCAGCGCCGCGTCGAACCCGTCGACCATGAGGAAACCGGCGTCCGGGTCGGGCTGGTCGGCGGTGCGGTGGGTGAGCACGACCAGAGGGGCCTGGAACGGGTTCCGGCCGCCCCAGGCGCCGGCGGCGTCGTACATGCCCCGGCCGCACAGCGCGGCACCGGCACCCGCCAGCAGCTCGTCGAAGTACGCCCGGTCCTCGTCGGTCATGCCGGCGCCGGCCTCACGCGGCGTGTCGTACGTCCACGGCCCGCCCATCACCCAGTGGTGCAGCCGTTCGCCGCCGACACCGAGCCCCTGGCCGGCCCGGTCGTCCGGGCCGGCGACGTAGCCGTCCAGGGAGACGGTGACGAACGCCCGCACCCGGCCGCGCCTTTCACTGGTGCTCATGCTTCCTCCCGGAGATCGGAACACTGACACTGGGAAGACCTCCGGCCGGTGCCGGACTCGTCGCCGCCTGGGGGCCGGCGTCAGCCGTACACCGGATGCTCGGCCTGGAACGCCAGCCGGCGGTCCGCGCCGGCGGCCAGCTCCGCGAGCACGTCGTCGAGGTCCAGGAACGTCTGCCAGCGCTCCTGGCCGGTGATGCCGGCGAGCCGGTCGACCACGAGCTGCTCCAGGTCGGTGACGCGCCGGCCCTTCCACACCTTGTCGGCCAGGCTGACCAGCAGGTCCTCCAGCTGCGCGCCGGGGGAGTGCCAGGCGGCGTGGGTGACGGCGAAGCGGGCCCGCTCCTCCGGTACGCCGAAACGCAGCAGCAACTGGTACCCGGCCTCCTCGTGCGCCGAACCGGGGCCGGTCATCTCGGCCGGGTGCTCGACCTTGCCGAGATCGTGCACCGCCGCGCCGAACAGCACCGCCTGCCTGTCGAACGGCACCGCGCCGAAGCGGTCGGCGAACGCGGCCGTCAGGTGCCAGGCGACGTCGTGCACCAGCCGCAGGTGCGCGCCGAGGCGCGGCGGGGCGGCGAGGGCGTCCAGCAGCTCGACCGCCACGCCCGGGAGCGGGAGCAGTGGCGGGTCGCCCGCTTCGGTGAGGGCGCGGTGCAGCGCGTCGGAGGTCATCGGGGCGAGCGTACCGGTCCCCGGTGGGCTCACCGGCGGTGATGGACGAGTAGCCGAACGTGAAGCGGCCGCTCGTCCGATTCCGGTGCGTCGATCCACTCGGGAGGGTGGGGGCCACGTCTCTCACGGGGGTTGTCGAATGACCGCACTGAATCGTCGTGCCCTGCTGCGTACCGCCGCGCTGACCGGGCTCGCCGCCGCGACCGGGGTGGCCGCCGCGCCCCACGCCGCGTCCGCCGCACCGGCCGCCGCCGACGTGGTGAACGGGTCGTGGCTGGTCAGCGTCGGCTGGGGTGTGCTCCAGGTCGACCCGGGCCGCACCACGCCGCGCGAGCTGCTGCCGAACGGGGACCACGCCAAGTCCTCGCCGGACGGCCGGCACGTGGCCTGGGTCAACACGGCCCGCTCGGGCGACGGCACGCTGGAGCCGTTCGTGGCCGTGTACGACCGGGTTACCGGCCAGAAGCGCACGCTGCTCGCCGACCCGTTCGGTGTCCGCTACGGCGCGCCGACGTGGTCGCCGGACGGCACCGAGATCGCGCTCGTCACCGGGCAGGACAACGACCGGCTGATCGCTGTGGACGTGGTCACCGGCGCCACCCGCGTGCTGGTCGAGGGGCATTCCATGGCCGACCCGGACTGGTCCCGGGACGGCTCCATGATCGTCGTGCGGTGGCGCAGCCGTTCGCAGGGCTGGCAACTGCGGGTGCTGGAACTCGCGACCGGGACGGTGCGGCCCGTCTACACGCCGGTGGCGGGCGAGATGTTCATCTCGCCGGTCTTCATGCCCGACTCCGGGCGCGTCGTCTTCTGCACCAACCGCTGGCACCTGGACCGCGAGGTCTACAACCAGTCGCTCGCGTCGGTGCGCATCGGCGGCACCGGGCTGAAGAAGCTCACCGACGAGCCCCGGTTCTACCTGTCGCCGGTGTTCTCCCCGGACGGCCGCTACTGCGCCGCGCTGTCGATCCCGCCGGAGAACGAGTACCCGGACGGCGGCAACATCATCGTGTCCACCAGTGGCTTCGGCGAGCAGTGGTGGATCCCCGGCGACGAGTACGACGACAGCACCCGGCTGGACTGGGCACGGGCGATCTGACGTGCCGGGCGCGCGCATCACGGACCGGATGCGCGCCACCGGACGCCACCGGTGCGAGGCTTGGGGCGGACGTCGCCGACGGGGCCGGCGTCCGCTGTGGAGGGGTGATGGCCGAGCCGCCGACCGGGACGTCGTCGCACCGCGCGCAGGCGCACGGCAGGCACGCCAACAACCGCCGCTACCACGACGGCGCCGAGGTCGACGGGTACGTCGACGACCCGTACCACAGGGTGCGCCGCGCGGTCGCGGCCCGGCTGCTCGCCGAGGGGGTGACCGGGCGCGGGCCGGTGCTGGAGCTGGGCTGCGGGCCACGCGGCATGCTCGACCCGGCCACGCTGCCCGGCCCGGTGGTGCTCGCCGACGCGGCCGAGACGGCGCTGGGCACGGCCCGCGCGGCGGCCGGCGGGCGGGCGCTGCCGGTCTGCCTGGACGCCACCCGGGGCCTGCCGTTCCGGGCGGGCAGCTTCGCCGGGCTGCTCGCCGGGGAGCTGATCGAGCACGTCTACGACCCGCTGGCGCTGCTGCGGGAGTGTCACCGGGTGCTGGCACCCGGTGGCCTGCTGGTGCTCACCACCCCGAACCTGGCGCCGGTGCAGGACCGGCTGGCGTTCCTGGCCGGCCGGGCGCCACGCCAGATCGACCCGCTACACCCGTACCTGTGGCTGCACATCCGTCCGTTCACCGCCTCGCTGCTGCGCCGCACCCTGCGCCGGGCCGGATTCACACCGGTGGCGCTGCGCTCCAACGAGGTCGGCTGGCGGCTGCCGGGCGGCCGGTGGGTGGCCTCGCGCCGGCTGGCGCGCGTCGCGCCCGGGCTCGGCGGCTCGCTGATCTGCGCCGCCCGCCGGCCGGGCACACCGCCACCGGCCGGAAACAGGGCGTGATTACGACATTGACAGCGGGCTATCATGGGGGTTCCGTCGTCGACCGGGGGATGTCATGACGCGCCTGCTCGCCTGGGTCGTGACCAATCTCGACGCGTTCATCGGCCTGGTCCTGGCGCTCACGGTGTCCGTGCTCGGCCTGACCAACACGGTCAGCCAGGATCTGGTGAACAGCGCGATCCTGCTGGTCCTGGGCCTGCTCGCGCAGGCGATGCTGCGCGACCGGCTGCGCCGGCGCACCACCGAGCGGGAGGTCCGCCAGGTCATCTCGGACACCCGCGACCGGCTGACCGACCTGGTGCCGCAGATGCGGGAGATCACCGGCCCGGAGGGCGCGCTGAACCGGGCCCGCGAGGCCATCGACAGCGTCTCGATGGTGCGCGTGCTGCACGGCAGCGAGGTCGGCCAGGCGCTCGCCGACGCCCGGCGGCACACCGACCAGTGGAGCTTCAAGGGCGGCACCGGCACCTACCTGCGCGCGGTCACGCTGCCGGACTGCCTGGAACACGCCCGGCGGCGCAACGCCACGCTCACCGTCGCGATCGAGATCATCGACCCGACCGACGAGGAGGTCTGCGAGCGGTACGCGCGGTTCCGGCGCAGCCTCGAACCGGACGCGCCGGGTGAGCCGTGGACCGTCGACCGCACCCGCAAGGAGTCGTACGCGACGGTGCTGGCCGCCTGCTGGCACCTGCAACGCTCCGGCCTGCTCACCGTCGACGTGCGGCTCTCCGCGCAGATGACCACGTTCCGCTACGACCTCTCCTCCTCCTGCGTCGTCATCACCCAGGAGAATCCGCAGACGCCCGCGCTGCGCATCGACCGCGGCGAGGTCTACTACAACCGTTTCAACATCGAGCTGGACTACAGCCGCCGGCAGAGCCGGCGCGTGCCGATCGAGGCCGCGGGCCAGGTCAAGCTCGACGACGAGCCGTCGGTCGAGCAGGTACGGCGGTTGTTCGCCGCCCTCGGCCTGACGCTGCCCCGGGCCTTCGGCGACCGCGAGGTCGCCGACATCATCGGCAAGGCCGTCCAGGCGAGGAACCCCTACTCATGACCAGTTACGCCGACCTCGAACGGGAGATCGACCGGGGCACCCGGCCGGAACTGCTGCGCGGCTGGGTGCTGGAGGTGCTCGGCGACGTCGCCGAGGGGAGGCGGCCGCTGCGCGCGGTCCGGCACCCGCTCGGCTTCACCTGCCTGCCGGTGGAACGCGACGGCCCGGACGGCATCTGCGTGCACGCCTGGCCGGCCGACCCGCCGCCGGTGCGCCCGACCACCTCCACCATGCACTCGCACAGCTGGGACCTGCTCAGCCACGTGCTGCACGGCACCGTCCGCAACGAGCTGATCGAGGTCGACGACGCGCCCGCCGACCCGTCCTGGCGGGTCTACGAAGTGCGCAGCCTCGGCGAGGTGGACGAGATGGCCGCCACCGACCGGCTGGTCACCGCGATGACCGCCACTGTGGAGACGCACTCGGCCGGCGACTCGTACGCGCTGCGCGCCGGCGGCTTCCACACCTCGGAGGTCGACGCCGGTGAACCGGCGGTGACAGTGGCGCTCGGCCGGACCACTCCCGGCACGTGCGACCTGAGCCTCGGCGCGGTGGACGGGCACAGCCACCGGGTACGCCGGGACCGCTGCGACACGGCGGAGACCGCACGGATGGCGCGGGAGATCGCGCGACTGGTGGCACGGGGCTGACTGGCTGGAGGAGCCATGGACGTGGAGCCGAGCAGAGGCGGGCCCGACCTGCGCGACGCGCACCGCTTCGCGGTGGAGGCCGCCCGGGCGGCGGGCCGCCTGCTGCGCCGGGGCACCCGGGGGGAGGTGCACGCCCGGGCCAAGAACGACACCGGTGACCTGGTCACAGACCTCGACCTGGCCGCCGAGCGGCTCATCGTCGACCGGATCCGGGCCCGCTGGCCGGAGCACGGCGTGATCGCCGAGGAGGGCGGCGAGTACGCCCCGGACACCACCTGGGCGTGGCTCGTCGACCCGCTCGACGGCACGAACAACGTGGCGATCGGGCTGCCCGCGTACGTGGTCGGGATCGCCCTGTGCGACAACGGCTCGCCGGTGCTCGGCGTGGTGCACGACCCGGTCGCCGGCCGTACCTGGTCGGCGGTGCGCGGCCGGGGCGCGTTCGTGCACGACTCCGGCCCGGCCGCGCGGCCGCTGCGCGCCGCGCGCCGCCCGGTGCCGTCCGCGCCGGTGCTGGCCTGGACCCAGGGGCACGAGGTACGCCGCGACGACAGCACCGCCCGGGCGCTGAAGGTGGTGCTGGACACCAGCGCCCGCCGGGTGCTGCAACTGTGGGCGCCGCTGCTGTCCTGGGTGATGCTGGCCCGGGGCGACATCGACGGCATCGTCGGCTACCGCCCCGAGGCGGTCGACCTGCCGGCCGGGATGCTGCTCGCCGCCGAGGCCGGCATGGCGGTACGCGCCCTCGACGGCGGCACCTTCGACGACAGGTACGGCTGTCCGCCCGACCGGCGCAGCTTCGTGGCCGGGCCACCGGAGACCATCGACCGGCTGGTCAAACTGGTCACGGCGGCACAGTGGATCGAGCCGCAGGTGCGTCGCCTCACCCCCGTCGGCCTCGGCTCGGTCGGCTGGTGAGGCGCGATCCGCTAGCCTCGGCCGGATGGCCGCCAGACAGCTCAAGCTCGGGCTCCGGGTCCGCGACCTGGACCGCTCCCACCGGCTCTACCGGCGACTTGGCTTCAAGGAGATCCCGAACGCCGAGCAGACGAACCTGCGCTACCTGACCTTCGGTCACACCTGGCTGATCCTGTCCGACCTGCACCGCCACGGCCACCACAACGCGCAGCGGGAACGCGACGTCAAGGCCGGGCCGCCGGGGCTCGGTGTCGTGCTCACCGTGCCCACCGCGGACCTGGACGCCACGTACGCGCTGTGGTGCGACGAAGGGCTGCCGGTCACGCTCGAACCCGAGGACGTGGGCTGGGCGCGGATCTTCTACGGGCTCGACCCGGACGGCTACGAGGTGATGTTCGAGCAGTTCCGTCCGGCGTCGCGCTCCGCCGACGCCTGACGGGCGTCGCGGCGGGTCAGGGCCTTGACGGCGTCCGGGCGGCCAGGAAGTCCGCCCAGGTCCGCACGCCTCTCGCGGCGCCCGGCCGGGCCAGGTTCGCGCCCTGGCGGTACGCCCTGCCGGCCCGCCCGGGGATTCGGACCGGCAGTCGCGCACGGCGCTTCCCGGTGGCCGCCAGGTAGCCGGTCAGCAGCTCACCGATCCCGTACGTGTGCGGCCCGGCCAGATCCGGCACCAGCCCGGCGGGCGCGCCCAGCGTCAGCTCGGCCAGCCGCGCCGCGACCTCGGCGGCGTCGACCGGCTCCAGCCGCAGCCCGCCCGGCACCGGCGTCACCGGCAGCCGGGTCATCGCCGTCAGCATGGTCAGCACCAGGTCGTGCGCCTGCGCGGCGCGCAGCACCGTCCACGGGACGCCGGAGTCCGTCACCGCGCGCTCGGCGTCGAGCTTGGACCGGATCCAGGCCAGCGGCACCCGGTCCGCGCCGGTTACCGAGATGTGCACCAGGTGCGCCACACCGGCCCGGTGCGCGGCGCGGGCCAGGTGGGCGGTGGCGCGGTCATCGCCCTTCGCGCCGCCGGCCAGGTGCAGCACGGTTGACACCCCGCGTAGGGCGTCATCGAGGTCCGCGCCGCCGAGCAGGTCGGCGCGCACGTGGGTGACGCCGTCGCCGGACTGTCCGCCGCGCCGGCTGAGCACCCGCACCGGGTGCCCGGCGGCGCGCAGCAGCGGTACGACGTGCCGGCCGATCGTGCCGGTGCCGCCGGTGACCAGGATCTGTGGGTTCATCGTCTCGCCTTCCGTCGCCTGTGCTGCCATGTCGACCCGCGCCGGCCTGCCGACGTGACAGATGTGACGGCGGTCACTTCCGGTCACGTCGGCCGGTCGTGGCGGGTCGAGACGACGTGCGGGAGAGGGAGGCTCAGGTGATGGGGCACGGGCTGGCGGAGCGGTTCGAACGGGAGCGGCCGCGGCTGCGCGCCGTGGCGTACCGGCTGCTCGGCTCGCTCACCGACGCCGAGGACGCGGTGCAGGAGACCTGGCTGCGGCTGGCCCGTACCGACCCGGCCACCGTGGACAACCTGGACGCCTGGCTGACCACAGTGGTCGCCCGGGTCAGCCTGAACACGCTGCGGTCCCGCGTCGCCCGACGGGAGGACTCCCTCGACGTCCGCCTGCCCGACCCGGTGGTGGACACCGGCGCCGACGACCCGGCGCACGCCGCGGTCCTCGCCGACTCGGTGGGGCTGGCGCTGCTCGTGGTGCTGGACACGCTGAGCCCGGCCGAGCGGCTCGCGTTCGTGCTGCACGACATGTTCGGCGTGCCGTTCGACGAGATCGGCCCGCTCGTCGACCGCTCACCGGCAGCGGCCCGGCAGCTCGCCAGCCGGGCCCGCCGCCGGGTACGCGGACAGGCGCCCACCCCCGACCCCGACCTGACCCGGCAGCGGGCGGTGGTCGACGCCTTCCTCGCCGCCGCCCGCGACGGCGACCTCGACGCGCTGATCGCGGTGCTGCACCCGGACGTGGTGCTGCGTTCCGACGCGGGGACCGCCCGCGCCCGCCACACGGTCGTGCTCACCGGCGCGACGACTGTGGCGGCGCAGGCCACCACGTTCGGGCGGCTGTTCCCGCACGCCCGGCCGGTGCTGGTCAACGGCGCCGCCGGGGTGCTGGTGAGCGCCGGGGACCGTCCGCTGTCGGTGATGGCGTTCACCGTCACCGGCGGGCGGATCGCCGCCGTGGACGTGATCGCCGACCCGCGCCGGCTGGCCGCGCTCGGTCTCGCCGGCTGACCCGGAGCCGTCTCAGTCGACCAGAACCAGGTTGGCCATGTCGACCACCGGCCGGAAACCCAGCCCGGCATAGAGCCGGTTCGACACCGGGTTGGCCTGGTCGGTGAACAGGCACACGCGCGCGCCCTCGGCCGTGAGCAGCCGGCACACCTCGGCTACCGCGTTGCCGGCCCAGCCGCGCCCACGCTGCTCGGGTGGCGTGTAGACCGGCCCGATCCGGGCCACGCCGAACGACGGCGGGTTGGCGGCGGTCAGGTGCACCGGGACGCCCGACCCGTCGGTCCAGAACCAGACCCGCCCGTCCCGGATGCGGCGCAGCAACTCGGCGCGGTCGGGCGTCTCGTGTGCGCTGGTGCCGGGCGGGCGGCCCGCCTGCTCGTCGGCGTCGGCCGTGAACGCGCCGAACCACGCGGCGACCAGGTCGACCTCGTCGGGCCCGGCGGCCCGCAGCGCGCCGGGCACCGGGGCCGGTGGCGCCAACTGGTCCAGCACGTGCAGCCGGGTGTGCTGGCCGACCTCGACCCGGCCGCCGTCGAGGCGTGCGACCTCGTCGGCGCAGGCGCGCGCGGCGGGCAGCGCGCCGTTGACCGCGCGGATCCGTTCGCCGCGCCGGTGCCACGCCCGCGCCAGCGCCACGGCGGCCTCCGGCGGCATCGGCAGCAGGAACGCCGGCCGCGGCGGGAACGGCGCGGTACGCATCGCGGCGCCCACCACCGCCCCGGAGCCGTCGCGCACCACCAGCCACCAGTCGTCCTCGGGCAGCGCGACGCCCTCGGCGCGGCGGGCCGCCATCCGGCGCGTGACGCTGGCGACGACGGTGTTGATCACCGGGTCGGCGGCAAGGTACGCCTCGGCGGCGGCGAGGAACTCGTCCGGGTCGGTGCAGAAGTGCAGGGTGGGCGCGGCGGTCATGCGGGCACCGTAGTCACTGCCCTCGGCCGGGTCGTAGCGGTTTTCCCGCCCCCTGCTCAGGGGGCGATGCGCAGCCGGCGGATGTGGGTGTCGTCGTACTCCTCGAACCGGAACCGCAGCCCGGCGAACGGGCTGCCGGGGAAGTCGCCGCTGATCGTCGCCGTCACCACCGTGCCGGCCGGCGTCTGCTCGACGTCGGTGATTTCGTACGACACCAGCGGCGTGCCGCTGCGCCAGGCGCGGATCTCCGCGATCCCGCGGTGGGTGCGGCCCTCGTCCTCGACCACCGCGTCGTCGGCGAACAGCGCGAGGTAGGGCTCCTTGTCGGCCTGGCCGGCGAGCGCGAAGTAGCGGCGGACGATCTCGGGCGGGTTGCTCATGGGCGCGATGCTAGGCGCCGGGACCGACAAGAAGCGCCGTGACGGTGGCGGCGGTGGCCAGCACGGCGAGCACGGCGCTGGTCGCCACGAACCGGCCCAGCGGCACGGCCACCCCGGCGGCACGGCAGCGCTCGTACCAGATCAGGGTGGCCAGCGACGCCCACGGTGTGGCCAGCGGGCCCACGTTCGTGCCGATCAGCAGTGCCAGCAACTGGGTGTGCCGGTCGACGGCGATCACCGCCTCGCCGGCCAGGTACGCGGGCAGGTTGTTCACCGCGTTGCTGAACAGCGCGCCGACCGCGCCCGCCCGCAGCGCCCCCTCCGCGCCCGGGTCGGTGCCGATCAGCGTGCCCATCACCGTGTCCAGACCGTGCCGCCCGATGGTCTGCACGACCAGGAACAACCCGGTCACGAACACCAGCAGCCGCCACGGCACCAGCGCGAGCCGCAGCCGGTGCCGGGCCCGGACCGCGAAGCCCGCGACCAGGATCGCGGCGGCCACCCCGGAGGCGACGCCGATCTCCACCCCGGCGAGGATCCCGGCGACGAACAGCAGGCAGGCGGCGAGCGCGGTGCGGTAGAGCACGCGGTCCGGCGGCACGTACGGCCGCGGCGGGACGAACGGGTCGGCCCCGGCGCGCGCCGGACGCCAGTACCACCGCCACAGCAGCAGCGCGGTCACCGCGACAGCGACCAGTTGCGGCCACCACATCCGGGCCGCCCACGGCACCGGGGCCAGATCGACCCGGTCACTGGCCAGGATGTTCGTCAGGTTGGACACCGGCAGCAGCAGGCTCGCCGTGTTGGCCAGCCACACGGTGGTCATGGCCAGCGGTGTCGGCGGCACGTTCAGCGCCCGCGCCAGCGCGATCATCACCGGCGTGAGCAGCACCGCCGTGGTGTCCAGGTTGAGCGCGATGGTGGTCACCGAGGCGAAGCCGACGCAGAGCCAGAACAGCGCCCGGAAACTGCCCCGCGCGGTGACCGCCACCCGGGTCGCGAGCGCGTCGAACACCCCGGCCACGGCGGTGAGCTCGGCCAGCACCACCACCGTGCCGAGGAAGATCAGGATGGGGACGACCCGCCGCATCGTGCCCTCGGCGTCGGCGCGGGGCAGCAGCCCGGTGAGCACGCACACCACCCCGAGCACGGCCAGCCCGATCGCGATCCAGTCCAGCACGTGCAGGCGGCCCCAGCGGGAGCGGTCGGGCACGGCGTTCGGCGGATCGCCGGGGGTCTCCACGAGGGATGATCCTCGCACACGCCGGCGCGGGCGGAGGAGCCCGACGCGGCCACGATCCGAGCTGCCGACGGTGTCGATCCGTTGACCGTCGGTGGTCATAATGACCATGTGGTTGTAGGCGCGCACCCCACCCGGACCGACCGCCCCATCGATTTCTTCATCAGCTACTCGCCGGCCGACGAACGCTGGGCGACGTGGCTGGCGTGGGAGTTCGAGGCCGCCGGCTACCGCACGCTGCTGCAGGCGTGGGACTTCGTCGCCGGCACCAACTTCATCGACTTCATGGACCGCGGCGTCCGCGAGGCCGAGGTGGTGGTGGCGGTGCTGTCCGAACGCTACCTGCACTCCACCTACGGCAAGCTGGAGTGGCAGGCCGCGCTGCGCGCCGACCCGGACGGCACCGGCAACAAGCTCGTCACGGTACGCGTCGAGGACTGCCCGATCGACGGCCTGCTCGCCACCATCACCTATGTGGACCTGGTCGGTGTGGACGACCCGGCGCAGGCCCGCAACCGGGTGCTCGACCGCATCCGGGAGGCGCTGGACGGCCGGGCCAAGCCGATGCGGCAGCCGGCGTTCCCGCACCACCCGGCCGACCCGCACGGGGTGCTCGCCGCGCCCGCCACCGGAGCGCCGGCACCCCGCCGCGCCCGGCGTACCCCGATCAACCCGCCGCCGTTCCCGCCCGCCGCGACGGCCCCGCCGACGGCCCGGGACACAGTGACGGTGCTCCAGGTCGCCGGGCCGCGGTTCGGCCGGGGCGTGATCACGCCCGGTGCGCCGGTCACCCCGGGCGAGGTGCAGGAACACCTGATGGGGGACCTCACGCTGCTGATGAACGACGGCGTGCCCCGGCCGGACCTGCTCGTCGTCGCGGGCAACCTCACCGAGTCGGGCAGCCCGCGCGAGTTCTCCGACGCGCTGAGCTTCCTCACCGGCCTGCGGGTGCTGCTCGGGCTGGAGCCGCACCGCCTCGTGGTGGTCCCCGGCCCGCGCGACGTGACGATGGCGGCCTGCCGCGCGTACTTCGCCACCTGCGAGGCCGACGACGTCGACCCGCAACCGCCGTTCTGGCCGAAGTGGCGGCACTACGCGCGCCTGTTCGACGACCTCTACCAGGGCCTCGACGACCGGATCTTCGACAGCGAGCAGCCCTGGACGCTGTTCCCGGTGCCCGACCTGCGCGTGGTGGTGGCCGGGCTGAACTCCACCATCGCCATCACCCACCGTGAGGAGGACCGGTACGGCTTCCTCGGCGAGGCGCAGTCCAGCTGGTTCGCCCAGCGGCTGCGCCACTACCAGCAGTCCGGCTGGCTGCGGCTGGGCGCGATGGCGCACGCCCCCGGCGCGCGCAGCCCGTACGCCGACGAGGTGCCGCCGGACCCGGTGTCGCTGCGCGACCGGGGCTCGGTCAACCGGCTGGTCGGCCCGATGCTCAACCTGCTGCTCTCCGACGCCGCGCCGTCGGCCCGGGTCGACCCGGTGGTGCCGCTGGCCGCCGCGCCCCGCGACGGCCGGGCGCAGGTGCTGCGGCTCGGCGTCGACGGGATGACCCGCTGGGTGCTCGGCCGCGACGACCGGCTCGACGGCGGCACTGTCACCGCGGTGTCCTGGCCGCGCGCCGAGGCCACCTTCGGCGCGTCCGGTCCGGCCCAGGTGCCCGACCCGCGCCGCCCGGTCGCCGTCGAGGGGGCCACCCAGGGTGCGGCGGCCGCCGCCGCGCCGGTCGCCCCGGTGCGGCGGCTGCTCGACCGGCTCGCCGAGGTCTGCGAGGCGCGCTACGACCGGGTGGTGGTACGCCGCGTCGACACCGACCCGCCGCACCTCTACATCAGCTACCGCTCCGACGGGGTGGTCCGCCAGCAGCGCGTCGGCGCGCACGTGGGCACCCCCACCGCCGCCGACCTGGACGCCTTCGCCCGCCGGGTCCACGCCACCGACCCGGACATCGCCTCCGAACTGGTCTACGACGGCGACCGGGTGCCGCGCGGGCTGGCCGAGGAGGCGCAGCGCCGGGGCGTACGCGTGCTGCACCTGACCGAGTTCCAGGGCCTGCTCGACCTGCGCGAGTACGTCGCGGCGCAGACCGCCCGGCTCCAGGCCGACCGGCTCTACCCGCCCGGGCAGTACGTGCCGCAGCGCTACCGCCACCTGGTCGGCGCCGACCAGCGCGTGCGCGACGACGTGGTGGACGAGCTGCTGGAGACCGTCTCCGCGCCGGACGGCCGGTTCGTGCTGGTGCTGGGCGACTTCGGCCGGGGCAAGACGTTCGCCCTGCGGGAGGTGGCCCGCCGGCTGCCCACCGCCGCGCCCGACCTGATCCCGATCCTGGTCGAGCTGCGCGCGCTGGACAAGGCGCACTCCGTGGACGGCCTGGTCGCCGCGCACCTGGCCAACCACGGCGAGCAGGTGATCGACCTCAAAGCGTTCCGCTACATGCTGCGCCAGGGCCGCATCGTGCTGCTGTTCGACGGGTTCGACGAGCTGGTCGCCCGGGTGACGTACGACCGGGCGGCCGACCACCTGGAGACGCTTCTCCAGGCGGCCGAGGGCAACGCGAAGATCGTGGTGAGCAGCCGTACCCAGCACTTCAAGACCAACTCGCAGGTGCTGACCGCGCTCGGCGAGCGGGTCGGCCTGCTGCCGCACCGGCGCGTGCTGGCGGTGGAGGACTTCACCCCCGGGCAGATCGAGGCGTTCCTGCGCAACCGGTACGGCGGCGACGAGCGGGCCGCCCGCGAGCGGATGGACCTGCTCGCCGGCGTGAAGGACCTGCTCGGGCTCTCCCGCAACCCGCGCATGCTCGGCTTCATCGCCAACCTCGACGAGGGTCGGCTGGCAGCGGTGGCCGGTGCGGGCGGCACGTTCAGCGCCGCCGCGTTGTACCGGGAGATCCTGGAGTCCTGGCTGGACTTCGAGGAGCGCCGTACCCAGGGCATCCCGGGCGCCCCGGTGAGCCTGCGCCGGCCCGAGCTGTGGCAGGCGGTGAGCCGGCTGGCGTTCCAGCTGTGGGAGAGCGGCGAGGCCTACCTGCGTCTGGCCGAGCTGGCCGAGTCCACCGGTCAGCTCGCCGGGCGGGCCGACTCGCGGCTGTCCGGCCCGCAGGCGGCGCACGCCGTCGGCGCGGGCAGCCTGCTCGTCCGCACCGACGACGGCCTGTTCGGGTTCATCCACACCTCGGTGATGGAGTGGCTCGTCGCCGAGGGCGTGGCCGAGCAGATCAACAGGGGCGAGGAACCGGCCGCGCTCGCCGTACGGTCGCTGTCCGCGCTCGCCGTGGAGTTCCTCGGCGACCTCGCCGACCCGGCCCGCTGCACCGCGTGGACCGCCCGGGTGCTCGGCGACGAGTCGGCCGGGGAGACGCTGCGCGCCAACGCGCTGCGGCTGTCCGCCCGGCTGCGCCTGCCCGACCGGGCCGACCTGCGTGGCGCGGTGCTGCGTGGCGAGGACCTGTCGCACCGCGAACTCGCCGGAGCCGACCTGACCGGAGCCGACCTGACCGACGCGCGGCTGGTCGCCACCAACCTGACCGAGGCGCGGCTGGAACACGCCCGCCTGCGGGGCGCCCGCCTGGACCAGGCCCGCCTGGCCGGGGCGGACCTGCGTGACGCGGAGCTGGCCGGTGCGCGGCTGTTCCGTACCGACCTGCGCGGCGCCCGGGCCGCGGGCAGCAGCTGGCACCGCACCGCGCTGATCGACGTCAGCGCCGACGCGGCGCTGCTGCGCGCCCCGGAGCTGCGCGGCGCTGTCGTCGCGCCGGGCCGGCCGGTTGCGCCGGGCCTGGCCCCGCCCGCCGTGGGCGTCGGCTACGGCTTCGAGGTGGGCCGGCTGCCGGTGCCGGTGGCGTACAGCCCCGACGGCGCGGTGCTGGCGGTCGGTAGCGACGACGGCGGCGTGCTGCTCTGCGACACCGCCACCGGGCTGCCGGTGCGCACGCTCCAGGGACACCGGTCCCGGGTGTACGCGGTCCGCTACGACGCCGCCTCCCACCAGCTCGTCACCGGCTCGGCCGACCTGACCGTACGGCTGTGGGACGCCGACCACGGCGACGTGCGGCACGTCATCGAGGACGTCTTCGCCGGCTGGGTGTGGCCGCTGCTCACCGACGGCCGCCGGGGCCGCCTGGTGGTCGGCGACGCGGCGGGCGTGGTGCGGCTCTACGACACCCGCGGCGCCCGGCTGCGCCACGAGTGGCCCGGCCACGCCGCGCCGATCTGGGGCACCTCGTTCAGCCCGGACGGGCGGCGGGTGGTGGTCGCCGACAGTGCCGGCACCGTCCGCGGCTGGGACATCCCCACCGGCAAGCTGGCGTTCGAGGTGCAGGAGCCCGAGGTGGTCTACCGGGTGGTGCACTCGCCGGACGGCCGGCTGCTGGCCGCCGTCGGGCAGCACGGCCGGGTCTGGATCCGCCGGGCCGCCGACGGGGAGTTGCTGCGCGCGCCGCGCGGCCACGAGGCCGACGTGTACGCCCTGGACATCAACCCGGACGGCACGCTGATGGCCACCGGCGACACACACGGCGCGTTGCGGCTCTGGGAGACCGAGACGGGCCGGCCGGTCCGGGTGCTGGGGCGGCAGCGGGGCGCGATCTACAGCGTCCGGTTCAACGGCGACGGCAGCCTGCTCGCCACCGCCGCCAGCGACGGCGCGATCCAGCTCTGGGACACCGACGACGGTCAGGTGCGGCACGAGCTGACCCGGCACCGCGGCTCGGTCTGGCCGGTGGTCTGGCGGCCGGACCAGAACCAGGTGGCGACCAGCAGCAACGACGGCACCACCCGGCTGTGGGACGTGCGTACCGGGCAGCTTCAGCACACGCTGCGCGGGCACGGCCGCAAGGTCACCGCGCTGTCGTTCCGCGACGACGGCGAGGTGCTGGCCGCCTGTGGCAACGACGGCGTGATCCGGCTCTGGGAGCCGCGTACCGGCCGCCTGCTGCGGCAGCTCGCCAGCCCGGCCGACCGGCTGCTGTCTGTCGTGTTCTGCCCCGAGGAGCCGCTGGTGGCCACCCCCAGCGGCGACGGCGGCGTGCACCTGTGGAACACCGACACCGGCGCCGACGAGCGCGAACTGAACGTGGACACCGACCACGTCTGGGCGGTCGCGTTCAGCCCCGACGGCGACGCCCTCGCGACCGCGAACGACGACGACACCGTACGCCTCTGGTACCGCCGTACCGGCCGGCACTTCGCCACGCTCACCCCGCACCGGGGGCGCGTGCGCACCGTCGCGTTCAGCCCCGACGGCGAGACCATCGCCACCGGCTGCGACGACCAGACGGTACGGCTCTGGGACGCCGCCACCGCCACCTGCCGGCTCACCTTGGAACACCACACCGACCGGGTCTACTCGGTCGGCTTCAACAGCGAGGGCACGCTGCTCGCCAGCGCCGGCAACGACGGCACGGCGGTGGTCTGGGACGCGGTCACCGGCGAGCGGCGCCTGGTGCTCACCGAACACGACGGCCGCCTCTGGTCCTGCGCGTTCAGCCCGGACGGCAACCTGCTCGCCACCGCCGGCGACGACCTGGTGATCCGGCTGTGGGATCCGGTCACCGGCCGCCTGCACGGCACGCTGGCCGCGCACACCCGACGCGTCTGGTCGGTGCACTTCAGCCCGGACAGCAGCCTGCTCGCCAGCGCCGGTGACGACGGCACGGTACGGCTGTGGGACGTCGCCGACCCGGAGCACGCCCAGCTGCGGACCACGCTCATCGGGCTGCCGGACGGGTGGGCGGCGGTCAGCCCGGACGGCCGGTACAAGCTGGACGGTGACCCGGGCGGCCAGTTCTGGCACGTGATCGGCACGTGCCGCTTCGAGGTGGGCGAGCTGGACCCCTACCTGACCCAGGTCCGCCGCCTGTCCGTGGACGCCCCCTTCTGACCTCGCCCGCCCCGTCGATCAAGGAGTTCGTGTCCGGATCGGACGTCGTCTCCGGCACGAACTCCTTGGTCAACTCGGGGCAGGCGGGGGAGGCGGGGCGGCAGGTCCGGTCCAGCGGATCTCGCCGTCGTGCCACACGTCGGTGGGGGCCAGGCCGCAGGCCGTGGCCACCGCGGCCGACGCGCGGTGGTCGGGATGGATGTGGGCCACGAGGGTACGCACACCGCGCCGCCCCAGCCAGCCGGCCATCCCACGGGCGGCCTCGGTGGCGATCCCGCGCCCCTGCCACTGCGTTCCCACCACCCAGGCGATCTCCGCGACCGGTCCCGCGGTGGCCGGTGCCGCCTCGTCGAGGTGCCGGTGTCCTACCGCCCGCGCGCCCGCCGTGGCGGCGTCCGTCACGGTCCCGTGTGGCTCGGTGACCGTGGCCTGGACGAAGCCGGCCAGCCGGCCGCCGTCCCGGAGCCGGATGACCCAGTTGCACCACGACTCGGCCGGGTCGGGTGAGCCGGCGACAAGCCGTTCGTAGCGGGCCCGCAACGCCGCGGGGGACGCGGGCTCGCCGCCGATGAAGGTGTGCAGCGCCGGGTCGGCGAGGACGGCGGCCATCTCCTCGGCATGCTCGACACTCAGCGGCAGCAGATTCAGCCGCGCGGTCGGGATCGGTTCCGGCGTGAACCCGCCCATCGACGCCGGCGCGCCGGTCACTTCATCCATGATCGCGCTTCCAGGAGATCGATGACCTGGTCTCGCGGCAGCGAAACGGACCTCACGGTATCCCAGCCCGCCCCGAGAAACGCAACGCCATTAGCGAACCACAGCCCCGGCCAGCCAGCCTCGATGATCTTGCAGTTTGTGCCCGGGTGAATGGGGCATTCGGGGCGCCGCTCGGGCCGAAAGTGCAAGATCGCGGGGAGAGAGGGAGGGGCGGGGGCGCCGGGGCGGGCGGGGTGCCGCCCGCCCCGGGTCGGGGCACCGGTCAGCGGCGCCACTTCTGGTTGGGGGCGCCGGTGCAGTCCCAGATCTGCAGCCGGGTGCCGTCGGCCGAGCTGGGACCGGTGGCGTCCAGGCACTTGTTGGCCTGCGGGTTGACGATGTCGCCGGCCGCGCTGAACACCCACTTCTGCGCGCCGGTGCCGTTGCAGTCGTAGAGCTGCACCTTGGCGCCGCTCGCTGTCGACCCGGCGGCCACGTCGAGGCACTTGCCGAGCGCGCGTACCGAGCCGTCGGCGTTCCAGGTCCAGCGCTGGGCGGCGGTGCCGTTGCAGGTCCAGAGCTGCACCGGGGTGCCGTTCGCGGTGTTGGCGCTCGCCACGTCGACGCACTTGTCGCCGTACCCGACGATCTGCCCGCCGGTGCCTCCGCCGCCGTTGTCCCAGGCCTGCACCCGGACGTAGTCGACGGTCATGGTCTGCGGGAACGTGGTGCCGCCGTCCGGCGAGCCGGGCCAGTTGCCGCCGACCGCCACGTTCATGATCATGAAGAACGGGTGGTCGAAGACCCAGCGGTTGCCGCCGATGTCGGCGGGCGTCTTGCGGGAGTACGCGACGCCGTCGAGGTACCAGGTGATCGAGTCCGGCGCCCAGTCCACGGCGAAGGTGTGGAAGGCATCGGCGAGCGCCTGGCCGCCGGGTAGCGAGGTGGACGCGCCAACGCCGCTGCCGCCGGAGTAGCCGGGGCCGTGCAGCGTGCCCCAGACGGTCGACGGGGCGTAGCCGACGTTCTCCATGATGTCGATCTCGCCGCTGCCGGGCCACGGGTTCGTGCCGATGTCGTTGCCGAGCATCCAGAACGCGGGCCACAGTCCCTGTCCACGGGGGACCTTGATGCGCGCCTCGAACCGCCCGTACGCCTGGGCGAACGTGCCGTTCGTGAGCAGCCGGGCCGAGGTGTACTGGCAGTTGCCGTACCAGCAGTTGTAGCCGCCGGGGTTCTCCCTGCGGGCGGTGATGACCAGGTTGCCGTTGCCGTCCAGCGCGGCGTTGCGGGTGCTGTTGGTGTAGTACTGCAGCTCGTTGTTGCCCCAGCCGCCGCCACCGATGTCGTAGCGCCACTTGCTCGCGTCGGGGGCGGCGCCGGCCGGGCCGTTGAAGTCGTCGGACCAGGTGACCGCGCCGGGGGCGGCGATCGCGGGGGAGTGGGGGACGAGGGCGAGGGCGGCGGTGAGGCCGACCGCCGTCGCCGCCAGTGCGGCGAGGGTACGGATGGTGCGCACGGGGCGCCTCCTGCGGGGGATGGTGGCCGTCACCGTCGCGGCGGCCGGCCCCGCCCAACGGTTAACAAACCATACAGATAGACTTCGATGAAGGTATGAACGAAGTCGGTCGATGTCAAGAGAGCGCTTCCCGCTGGGGCTCCGGCGTCGGCTCGGGCTCGCGCTGCCGCACCACGGTGGGCCGGCGCATGTCCCGCCACGGGCCGCCCAGCAGCGGAGTGAGCACGACCAGCAGGTAGCAGGCGCCCATCACGACGAGCGTGGACGTCGGGCCGAACCGGTCCGCGGCGAATCCCGCGCCGACCGCGCCGGCCGGCATGGCCGCCCATGCGCCCGCGCCGATCACGCCGTACACCCGGGCCCGCATGGCCGGTGGCACCCGCTCCAACTGGACCGCGCCCATCAGCGGATTGAGCGCGCCGGCGGCCAGCCCGGCCACCGCCACCACGGCGGCCACCACCGGCAGCGGCGGCGCGGCGGCGAGCGCCCACAGTGGCGGGGCACCGCACAGCACGTACGCGGTGACGAACGTGGCCCGGCGGGGCAGCCGGTGACCGATCGCGCTGAACACCAGCGAGCCGACCAGCGCCCCGCCACCCATGACGCCGACCAGCAGGCCGAACGCGGCCGGCCCGCCGAGTTCCCGTTCGGCGACCACCGGCAGCAGCACCTGGCTCTTGGCCGCGTCGAACAGGTTGGTCACCAGCACCAGCAGGACCATGGCGCGCAGCAGCGGCTCGCGGACCAGGAAGCGCAGTCCGGCGGCGAACTGCCGCCAGTAGCCTCCGGTCTCCGGCTCGCTCCCGTCGTCGGACGGCCGCAGACCGCGCGGGACCAGCAGCGTCACCACGAGGGCCGACACGGCGAACGTCACCGCGTCCAGCGCCAGCACCGGCACCGCCCCGAACACGCCGACCAGCAGGCCGGCCAGGGGTGCGCCGATCATCCGGGCGCCGCGCGAGGTCGCGTCCTCCCACCCGGCCGCCCGCTCGATCGGCACCCCGGCCGCCGCCGCGGCCTCCGGCAGCAGCGCGGTGCGCGCGGTCTGCCCCGGAGTGTCCAGCAGGCCGCTGACGAAGACGAGGGCCAGCAGGGCCGGGAACGGCAGGCCGACGGTGGAGTGCAACAGGGGCACGGCGGCGATGGTCACGCCGGAGACCACGTCGGCGAGCACGCTGGAGCGCCGGTAGCCGATCCGGTCGACGAGCACCCCGCCGAACGCGCCGCCGAGCACCACCGGCGCGGTGGCGAACGCGCCGGCAAGCCCGGTGGCGGCCGGTGAGCCGGTCTCGGCCAGCACGTAGAGCGGCAGCGCGATGAGCGTGAGCACGTTGCCGGTCAGCGAGACGGCGTGCCCGATCAGCAGTCCGGCCAGGGGCCGGCGGTCGCGGTTCACTGCGGCCCCCGGTACGCCTGCCAGATGAGCGTGACCATCTCGGCGCCGGGCCGGCCGGGTGCGCCGCGCTCCTGCCAGCGCCGGCCCAGCGCGGACAGCTCGTCGCGCAGCTCGACCAGTTCCTCCGGCGTCAGGCGCAGCACGATGTCGCTGCTGGTGGTGCCGCGTACCCAGGCCGGGTCGAGGCTCGCCTCGGAGTCCAGGTACGCCTGGTAGCGGTCCGCGTAGCGTTGCATGGCGGCCTGACGCAGCAGGTTGCCGGCGAGGTGGCGCTCCGGGTCGTCGAGCAGTTCGAGGGGATCCCAGTCGGTGGTGGCGTGCGCGGCCCGCCACCACCGCTCGCGCCGGTCCCGGGCCAGCTCGGGCGCCCCGGCGACGAAGCCGTGCTCGGCCAGCTTGCCGACGTGGTAGCTGACCGAGCCGACCGCCTCGCCGGTCCGCTCGCTCAGCATGCCGACCGTCTGCGGGCCGCGCAGGCGCAGCTCGCCGAGCAGTCGCAGCCGGGTGGGGTGGGCCAGTGCCCGCATGGCTCGCGGGTCGCTCACGCGCCGGTTGCCGGTTCCGTCGGTCATGCCGCCAGGCTAGACCGACAAGACATGATGTACAAGATGTCTTGTATTTATCGTGATGCCTCCGGGGTGTGGCGGTACAGGTCGCGCAGCAGGCACACCTCGGACAAGTGGTGGATCATCTCCCGGTTGATGTGCAGCACCAGCGTGGCCATCGGCACGTCGGCGAACGGCCCCTCCGCCGGGCCGCAGGGGCGGGACAGGCCCTCCTCGCCGAGCGCCTCGACCCCCGCCGTCCAGGCGGCGTACTCCTCGTCGAGCTGCGCCAGCGCCCCGGCGGCGGTCGGGGAGTAGGGGAACGAGCCGTAGTCGGTCGGCGCGCGGCCGAAGTGCGACGCGTTGCGCATGGCGAGCACGCCGACGATGACGTGGGCGAGCCGCCAGGCGATGGTGGTGAACGGCGGCGGATCGGGCTGCGGCATCGCGAAGTCGATCGCCGGGGTGCCGCCGTCGCCGCGCGGGCGCACGCTCCAGCAGCCGGGGACCGGCTCCCAGAGATATTCGGCGTCGGTGAGCCCGGCGAGGCGGTCGCGCAACTGGTGGGTCCAGTGCCAGGTGAGCTGTTCGCGGAGCAGCGGGTTCCAGGTCAGGTCGCTCATGCGCCTCAGGGTGCCACCGCCCTGGGACAGAAAGCGGCGCGCTCAGCCCCGCCGCGCCGCCGTCCGGCCCTTGAGCCGGCGGCCCATCTCCCGGGCGATCTCCCGCTTGGCGTCCCGTTCGGCAAGCGCCTGGCGCTTGTCGTACGACCGGCGGCCCCGCGCGAGGCCCAGCTCCACCTTGGCCCAGCCGTCCGCGAAGTACATCGACAGCGGCACCAGTGTGATGCCGCCGTCGCGCAGCTTCTCCAGGATCCGGGCGATCTCCACCCGGTGCAGCAACAGTTTGCGGGTGCGCCGGGGCGCGTGGTTGGTCCAGGTGCCGAAGCCGTACTCGGCGATGTGCAGGCCGTACAGCATGATCTCGCCGTCGCGCTCCTGGGCGAACGCGTCGACCAGCGACACCCGCCCCTCGCGCAGCGACTTCACCTCCGTGCCGGCCAGTACGATGCCCGCCTCGTACGTCTTGAGGATGTCGTAGTCGTGCCGTGCCTTCTTGTTCGAGGCGATCAGCTTGCGCCCGTTCTCCCTGGCCACGCGAGCAGGGTACCGGTCGGCGGCGGCTGCGGGCCGGTCGCCGGGCGCGTCGCGGCCACCCAGCCGGTGGCAATCAGCAGCAGCGCGGCACAGTAGGTGATCATCACCAGCAGGCCCCGCCCGGGCAGCTCGATCCCGGCCGCGCCCACGCCGATGAGCAGGTCGGAGACGAGGAAGAGCGCCCCGCCCACGGCGACCCGGGCGGACACCCCGGTCGCGGCGGCGGCCATCAGGCACAGCGCGAGGCTGTAACCGAGCACCGGCAGCCGCAGTGGCCCGAGCATGCCCCAGAGCAGCGCGTTCGCGCCCGCCCAGGCGAGCAGGTAGCCGGCCCACGCCACGGCCCGGGCCCGCCGGTACCGCACGAAGGCGGTGATGAACGCGATCTGGGTGACCAGGAAGAAGCCCATGCCGGCCAGGAACGCGGTGTCGCCCCGCAGGAGCAGGGCGACGTCGCCCGCGGTGGCGGCGACCAGGCCCACCGCCACCGCGTCGATGCGGCGCCGGTGCGCCAGGAGGTACGCCAGCAGCACCGGCGCCAGCAGCGGCTTGGCCAGCCACTGGAGCGGTGTCGAGTCGAGCGCGACGCCGGTCAGCTCGACGGCGGCGACCAGCCCGAACAGGGGCAGCAGCCAGGAGCGCCTCATCGGGCGGGCTGCCAGCCGGGACGGCCGAACAGGTAGCCGAGGCGGTGCCGCCAGCAGTCGGCCCGGCGTACGTCGGACCAGATGGCGGCGAACTCGTGTGTTGCCACCCGCAGCGGGTTGTAGGTGCCGATGTTCCGGGTCAGCCCGTAGCGCACGGTGGCGCGCTCGGGCTCGAAGCTGCCGAACAGCCGGTCCCAGACGATCAGGATGCCGCCGTAGTTGCGGTCCAGGTACTCGGTGTTCGAGCCGTGGTGCACCCGGTGGTGCGACGGCGTGTTGAAGATCCACTCAATCGGCCGGGGTAGCACGTTGACCCTCTCGGTGTGCAGGAAGAACTGGTAGAGCAGGCTGATCGACTGCTGCAGGAAGATCATCCACGGTGGGATGCCGAGCAGCGCCAGCGGCAGCCAGAACGGCAGCGAGGTCATCGGCGTCCAGCTCTGCCGCAACGCCGTCGACAGGTTGTAGTAGACGCTGGAGTGGTGCACGACGTGGCTGGCCCAGAGCACGCGTACCTCGTGGTGGGAGCGGTGGAACCAGTAGTAGGCCAGGTCGTCGGCGAAGAACAGGATCACCC
The DNA here is from genome assembly GCF_040649715.1 of Micromonospora sp. NPDC048887. Taxonomy (NCBI): domain Bacteria; kingdom Bacillati; phylum Actinomycetota; class Actinomycetes; order Micromonosporales; family Micromonosporaceae; genus Micromonospora; species Micromonospora sp. NPDC048887. The sequence continues at coordinate 85,619 of NZ_JBEZGA010000014.1, forward strand.
AGGTCCACCAGTCGCCCGGGGACAGCTGCACCGGCGCCACGGTCCACAGCGCCGCGAACAGGCCGACGGTGAGCAGCTTCCACGGGAAGCCGATGATCTGGCTGCCCAGCCCCATGGACAGGCTGGTGGTGGTGTCGCGCAGCTCGTAGCCGCGTTCGTCGTCGTCGGGCAGGAAGCGGTAGGAGACCGCCTCGATCACGATCAGGAGCAGGAACGCCGGCACGGCGTACAGCACGGCGGGGATCATGCGCGCGCTTCCCTTCCGGGGGTGGGGGTGGTGGGGGTGGTGACCGGCGCGGTCAGCAGCGCCCGGGCGTGGCGGGCCGCCGCCGTGCCCTGACCGGAGGCGACGGCCGCGGCGAGACGGCGGTGCCCGGCGACGTCGAGCAGTTCGGCCGCGCGGGCGTCCGGGGGGACGTCGCCGACCGCGAAGGTGCCGGCCACCAGGCTGTTGAACGCGAGCTGGTAGGCGGTGTTGCCGCTGCCGCGCACGATCAGCCGCCAGACGGCGATGTTCGCCTCGTTCATCAGGTCCAGGTCGGGGGCGAGGTCGCCGTACTCCTCGGCGGCCCGCACCACGGCGGCGACCACAGCCGCGTCCGCGCGCTCGGCGCAGAGCCGGGCCGCGTCGATCCCGACGCAGGCCCGCATCTCCAGCATGTCACGCACCAGCGTCTCGACCGGGAGTACGTCACCGGAGCGCGCGAGGGACAGCGCCAGGTCCAGCCCGGCGTGCACCCGCCAGTCGAGCACCCTCGTCGCGCCGCCCTGGCTGACCCGGACCAGGCCGAGCTGTTGCAGGCGGCGCAGCGCCTCCCGGACCGCGTGCCGGTTGACGGCGAACGCACCGGCCAGTTCCCGCTCACCGGGCAGCGTCTCGCCCGGCGCGTAGCCGCCGGACACGATCGCGTCACGAATCCGGCCGAAGACGTGGTCGGAGACCGAGACACGAGGCGCGGGATCGAAGGCCATGCGCAGCAGTGTGGCCTCGGACACATCAACCCGTCAACTGGTTGTACCAGTTATTTCCGGTGGCCGGTGCGTGCCGTCCCGGTCACCCCTCGTATCCTTTCCGCCGTAGGCCGCCAGAGTGGAGGGGAGTCGGTGTGAGCGACCGGGTCGAGACGTTGGAGTTCCAGGCCGAGGCCCGTCAGCTGTTGCAGCTGATGGTGCACTCGATCTACTCGAACAAGGACGTCTTCCTGCGCGAACTGATCTCGAACGCGTCCGACGCGCTGGACAAGCTGCGGCTGGAGTCGCTTGTCGACAAGGAGCTGTCGGCCGACACCGCCGACCTGCACGTCGAGATCGAGGTCGACAAGGACGCCCGTACGCTCACCGTGCGGGACAACGGCATCGGCATGACCCGCGACGAGGTGGTCCGCCTGATCGGCACCATCGCCAAGTCCGGCACCGCCGAACTGCTGCGCAAGCTGCGCGAGTCCTCCGACGCCGCCGCCTCCCAGGAGCTGATCGGCCAGTTCGGTGTCGGCTTCTACGCCACGTTCATGGTGGCCGACGGGGTGACGCTGCTGACCCGCCGCGCCGGGCAGGCCGGCGGCACCCGCTGGGAGTCCACCGGCGAGGGCACCTACTCGATCGAGGAGGTCGAGGAGGCGCCCCAGGGCACCTCGGTCACGCTGCACCTCAAGCCCGTCGACACCGAGGACAACCTGCACGACTACACGGCCGAGTGGACGATCCGCGAGATCGTCAAGCGGTACTCCGACTTCATCTCCTGGCCGATCCGGATGACTGTCGACAAGCCGGGCGAGGACGGCGCGACCACTCGCGAGGAGCAGACGCTCAACTCGATGAAGGCGCTCTGGGCGCGCTCGCGGGACGAGGTCGACGAGGCCGAGTACAAGGAGTTCTACCGGCACGTCGCGCACGACTGGGCCGACCCGCTGGAGACCATCCACATGCGCGGCGAGGGCACCTTCGAGTACGAGGCGCTGCTGTTCCTGCCCTCGCACGCCCCGCTCGACCTGTTCTCCCCGCAGGGCCGCCGCGGCGTGCAGCTCTACGTCAAGCGCGTGTTCATCATGGACGACTGCGACGCGCTGATGCCCAACTACCTGCGCTTCGTCAAGGGCGTGGTGGACGCGCACGACCTGTCGCTGAACATCTCGCGGGAGATCCTCCAGCAGGACCGGCAGATCCGCGCGGTGCGCCGCCGGCTGGTCAAGAAGGTCCTCGCCACGCTCAAGGACATGTCCGCCGAGTCGTACCGCACGTTCTGGACCGAGTTCGGGCCGGTGGTCAAGGAGGGTCTGCTGGAGGACCCGGACAACACCGAGACGCTGCTGGAGCTGGTGCGCGCCGCCAGCACCCACGACCCGGCCGAGCCGACCACGCTGCGCGCGTACGTGGAGCGGATGCGCGACGGCCAGACCGAGATCTACTACGCCACCGGCGAGAACCGGACCACCATCGAGAACTCGCCGCACCTGGAGGCGTTCCGCGCCAAGGGCTACGAGGTGCTGATCCTCACCGACCCGGTGGACGAGGTGTGGGTCGAGCGGGTCGGCGCGTACGACGGCAAGACGCTGCGCTCGGTCGCCAAGGGCCAGGTGGACCTGGAGACCGAGGAGGAGAAGGAGAAGGCCGAGGCGGAACGGCAGGAGTACGCCGACCTGCTCACCTTCCTCGGCGGCGCGCTCGCCGACAGCGTCAAGGAGGTGCGCCTGTCCACCCGGCTGACCACCTCACCGGCCTGCGTCGTGGGCGACGCGCACGACATGACGCCGACGCTGGAGAAGATGTACCGGGCCATGGGCCAGGAGGTGCCCCAGGTCAAGCGGATCCTGGAGCTGAACCCGGCCCACCCGCTGGTCACCGGGCTGCGCAAGGCGCACGGGGAGGGCGGCGACCCGGCCGCGCTGACCGAGACCGCCGAGCTGCTGTACGGCATGGCGCTGCTGGCCGAGGGCGGCGAGCTGGCCGACCCGGCCCGGTTCACCCGGATCCTGGCCGACCGCCTGGCCCGCGGCCTGTAGCGGTGAGGCGGGGCCCCTTCTCGTCGCGCGGGCGACAAGAAGGGGCCCCGCCTCACAACTGGCCGGGGAAGAACCCGTGCCGGGCCAGCGGCTCGACGATCTGGTGCTCCTCGTACGACAGGTGCGACAGCAGCGTGTCGGTGAGCAGGTCCACCGCCTCCTGGAGCTGGGTGAAGTCGCCGGGCCGGCGGACCAGCTCCACGAGCGCGCGGTCGACGCTCTCCACCACGCCGTGGATCACCACGTGTTCCTCCTCGAGGCGGTCCAGCACGGCGGCCAGCCCGGTCTCGGAGCGGCGCAGGTGCGGGAAGATCGAGGCGTCCTCAAGCCCGTGGTGCTGGGTGACCATGGTGCAGTACGCCGCGCAGTACGCCCCGAGCGTCCAGTTGTTCTGCCGCATGGTCATCTCGTTCAGCGCGGCCCGCGCCCGGCCCGGCGAGACAGTGCCCCGCTTGACCTGTTCCAGCAGGTCGCGCACCTGGGCCAGCTCCTGGCGCAGGTGGTCGTGCACGTCCACCAGGTGCTGCCCAGCGGCCTGTCCCCGGGGCGGGTAGACGTGCCCGGCCGGCGGCGGCGGGGCGCTCGGGCGAGTGGACTCGTCCCAGGGGCGGCGCGCGCTCAGGCGTACCCCCGGGTCCGGGGTGGGCGTGACCCCGAGCGTGCTGGGCGCGCCGGCGGCCTGTTGCCCGGTGGCCGCGCGGGGCTCGGGCGGGGTGCGCTCGGCGGCGACCAGCTCGCGCACGGCGGGCGCGACCTCCTGGCCGAAGATCTGGATCGCGCGCGGCTCGTCGCTGCCGAGGATGAACGTGGTGATGCCGTGCTCCAGCGTGAGCCCGGCCAGTTCCTCGACCCACTGTTCCGGCGGCCCGGCCAGGAAACCGGCCGACGAGCGGGCGAACGTGCCTGTCACGTTGAGCATGCGGCGGATCGCGGCCGGGTCGCGTCCGGCGGCCCGGGCGCCCTCGTCCACCAGCGCGTTCAGGGCGGGCAACTCGTCGGGACCCTTCGGCAGGTACGACAGCGACGGCAGCCAGCCGTCCGCGGCGCGGCCCACCAGGCGCAGCATGCGCGGCTTGTACGCGCCGACCCAGATGCCCACCGGGTGGGCGGGCGCCGGGCCGCGCTTGGCGCCGACCACCCGGTAGTGCTCGCCGTCGAGACGGATCATGCCGCGGTGGTCGGTGTCCCAGACCTCGCGGATCACCCGGATCGCCTCGTCGAGGGCGTCGACGGCCGCGCCGGGGGACAGGCGCCGCCCGCCCGTTGCCTCGATCGCGTCCCAGAAGGCGCCCGCCCCGAGCCCCAGCTCGACCCGGCCGCCGGTGAGCAGGTCCAGGCTGGCGACGCTGCGCGCCAGCACCACCGGCTGGCGCAACGGCAGGTTGAGGACGTTTCCGGCCAGGCGGACGCGTTCGGTGGCGGCGGCCACGTAGGACATCAGCGTCCAGGTGTCCAGGAAACCCGGCTGGTACGGGTGGTCCTGGAAGGTGACCAGGTCCAGTCCGACCTGCTCGCAGAGCCGGGCCAGCGCCACCACCTGGTCCGGCTGCGCGGCGGCGGGGGTGAGGAAGCCGCCGAAGGTCAGCTCGTGTCCGTGATCGGTCATCCGTCCCGCCTCCCGTGATCTTGCCCAGCCCTGCCACGGTAGCGCCCGGTCGCCCGGCCGGGTGAAGGGCATCACAAGAAGTGGACGATCGGCGCAAAGCGCTCCTAGCGTCGGTTTCGTTCGCAGTAGCGGACACCGCGGGCCGGAAACGCCAAATCCCGCCGCCGGCCGCGGTCACCGAACCTCGTGCGGGAGCGGGGGAACCACACGTTCCACGGTGCATCGTCACCTCGGGGTGAAGCCGCCACCGGCGGCCGGGCTCCTCGGCCCGAACCCGACAGCTCACCTCGTCGGCGTGGAGGAATCCACATGGCAACCGAATACTCAGCCCGAAGCCGCCGTACCGCTCTCGGAGCGGTGATGGCCGGCGCCGCCCTCGGCGCCGCGACCCTGTTCGGCTCGGCCGCTCCGGCCAGCGCGGGCGTCAACTGGGACGCCGTCGCACGCTGCGAGTCGGGCGGCAACTGGAAGATCAACACCGGCAACGGCTACTACGGCGGGCTCCAGTTCTCCCGTGCCACCTGGAACGGCTACGGCGGCCAGAAGTACGCCGCCCGCGCCGACCTGGCCAGCCGGTCCGAGCAGATCGCCGTCGCGGAGACGGTGCTGCGCGGGCAGGGCATCGGCGCCTGGCCGGTCTGCGGCAAGAAGGGCGGCTCGGCGAAGAAGAGTTCCGGGCCGGCTGCGGCCGAGAAGCGGTCAGGCGCGAAGAAGGCCGCGCCGCGGCGACCGGCCACGAAGAGGGCCGCGCCGGAGCGGGCCACCACCCTCGTCGCGCCACAGCCCAGGACCGGCACGGGGACGTACCTGGTCCGGCCGGGGGACACGCTGTCGGAGATCGCCGTGGCGCAGCGCGTGGACGGCGGCTGGCGTGCCCTGCACGAGCGCAACCGCGCGGTGGTGGGCGACGACCCGGGGCTGATCTTCCCCGGTCAGCGGCTGCGTCTGCGCTGACCGGTCTCGCGGACGCCCGGCCGGTTCACCCCGGCCGGGCGTCCGCGCCCGCGCGACACGCGTCCCGCCGGTCCGCGACACGCCGCGTTGCCGGTGTCCGGCCTGCTCGCGGCACCGGGACGCGGCCCGCGAGGGCCGGTAGGCGCGATTCGTCGGGGGCGGTTGCTAGGGTCACGGTCCTCGGCCAAGACGTGAAGAAAGCGCTGATATGACCAACGACCCGTTCTCGGCGGCGGCGAGCATCGACGAGCTGCTGACCCGTACGCAGCAGGCGCTCACCGCGATGCGCTCCCGGGCCTCGGCGCACGCCGACGGCGAGGCGGCCGACCTGCTGCGCGCCGAGGGCACGGCCGCCGGCGGCCGGGTCCGCGCCGTCGCCGTCCAGGGTGGCCGGCTGGATTCCGTGACGATCGACCCGGAGCTGGCCGGCGAGCCGCTGGACGTCCTCTGCGGGCACCTCGTCGCCGCCGCCAATGCCGCGCTGTCCGAACTGGACGCCCAGGTCAGCGCATCCGCGCGGGCCGACGCCGACGCGCTCGCCGCCCGGCTGGGCAGCATGGGCGACCAGGCCGAGCTGTTCGGCCGCGCGATGCACGAGGCGGCTGCGCGGATCCACCGCGACCGCGGCACCGCGTCCCAGGGCGCCCGCCCGGCCTGACGAACCGGGTGCCCACCCGGACGACGCGGCGAAGCGCCCGGCTCGACGCGACGCCGTCCGGCAAGCCGCGATGCCGTCCGGCCAGGCGCCGTGAGGGGCCCGGCCGGGCATGACGAGGCGGCCGGCCGTCGGGAGGACGACGACCGGCCGCGCTACGCCACGGTCAGCTCAGGGTGACCGCGGTGTCGTCGACGACGAAGGACGTCTGCAACGAGCTGTCCTCCACGCCGCTGAACGAGATGGTCGCCGTGGTGCCGGCCAGCGACGAGATGTCGAAGGACCGCTGCACGTAGCCGGTGGCCTTGTTCAGGTTGGAGTAGGTGGCCAGCGTGGTGCTGCCCGCCTTGACGGTGAGCTTGTCGTACGCGGTGCTGGTGGTCGACTCCGCGCTGTCGATGTGCAGCCAGAAGCTCAACGTCGCGCGGCATCCGGCCGGGATCGTCACCGACTGACTGAGCGTGTCGGTGTGCGACGAGCCGTACCCGTCCAGCCACGCCTTGTACGAGCCGCCGTGCGCGGCCTGGCCGCTGTCGGTGGTGATGACGCCGGACGAGGCGCTCCAGCTCACGTTGCCCGACTCGAAGCCCGGGTTGGCGAGCTTGTTGCCGGAGCAGCCGCCCGACGGCGGGGTGGTCGTGGTGCTCGGGGTGGGCGTCGGGCTGCCGCCGGAGCAGGTCGGGTCACCGGACTGGGCGGGCACGCTCACCGCGTCCCAGGCCGCCTTGACCGTGTTGAACTCCGTGCAGCTGCCCGGGTAGAGGTTCTTCGCCGCCTGCAGCGTCCAGGTGCGGTACTTCAGGTACGACGAGGACGAGGTCTTCAGGAGCATGCCGTTGTACATGATCTTGATGGCCTTCTGGATGCCCAGGCCGGTCACACTGCTGCCGTTGCAGGTCGAGCTGGACGGCTGCCCGTTCGTCGGGCTGCTGCCGTTCGCCAGCAGGTAGAACCAGTGGTTGCCCGGCCCGGCCGCGGCGTGCACCTCGGTCGACGGGATGCTGCTGGAGTAGCAGTTCGGGTCGCCGAGCGCCGACGGGTTGTACATGTTGCGGATCGGGCCGGAGCCGACCAGGTTGATCTTCTCGCCGACCAGGAAGTCCGGCGCGTCGTAGCTGGACGGCTCGTTGGCGAACCACTCGGTGGCCGCGCCGAACGTGTCCGCCACGAACTCCTGCGTGCCGCCGCCGGAGATGCCGCCCGGGGTGTTGTCGTCGATGCCGTGGCCGATCTCGTGCGCCACCACGTCCAGCGAGCCGATCCACTGGCCGGCGGTGTTCTTGCCGATCTGCACCTGGCTGCCGTCGTAGTAGGCGTTCTGGTCGTTGAGGCCCACCCGGATCGGCCAGTAACCGCCGTTGCCGTTGGCGCCGTTGCGGCCCAGCCACTGGGCGAGCATCTTGTGCTCGGTCTGCGCGGAGAACAACGCGTCCACGCAGCCGGTCTCCTTGTTGGTGCCGGTGCCGTTGCCCCACACGTCGTCGGAGCCGCTGAACGTGGTGTTGTTCGCCGCGTCCTGGCAGCTCAGGTTCGTGACGGTCGGGTCCTTCATGGTGTACGTGGAGCCCGACTGGGTGGTGTTGAGCGTGAGCGGGCTGGGCCCGTTCCAGGTGCCGGTGCCGGTGCCGCGTACGACGTGTTCCTGCTTGCGCAGGACCGCGCCGGTGCGGGCGTCGACGTCGACGGTGAGCCGGCTGGGGCCGTCCGCGCTGGTGCCGCGTACCGTGGTCTCCCAGGCCAGCGCCGGTGCGGCGCCGAGCGTGTAGACCACGAGTGTGGTGCCCTCGACCGCGCTCACGGTCTTGAGCTGTGCGCGCGCCGTCTTCGTGGCGGCGGCCTGGGTGAGCGCGGGCGTGGTGGCGAGGGCGCCGATCGGGCGCTGCTGGGCGACCGAGGCGTACTTCAGGTTGCCGGCGGAGTCCGTGGCGAGCACGAAGTCGCCGCCGACCACCGGCAGTCCCTTGTAGGTGCGCTCGTAGGGAACGTACTGGGTGCCCTCGGAGGAGATGACCGGCTTCTGGACGAACGCGTCGTCGGTGCCGGCCTGCAGGTATGCGGGACGGTCCGCGACCAGCGCGCGGGCCGAGTCGGCGGCGGCCACGCGGGCCTGGGCCGGGTTCGGGGCGGCGGGCCCGGGTGGCGCGGCCTGCACGGCCGCGGCGGTGCCGGCGGCGAGGATGCCGGCCGCGGCCGCGCCGGTGAGCGCGGCGAGGCGAGGTGAGAGTTTCACGGGGGTTTGCTCCTGTTCTACAGGCGCGCCGCACGGAGCCCGGTGGGGACGGGCGGCGCGGTGGTGCGAGGCAGGGTGACGGCCGGTCACCGGAGCTGCCGGCGTGGCTCCGGGTCGACAGATCGACCGTCGCGAGTCGCCGGGGGTCGGCGGCTCGCTGGTGCACAATCACACGCCGCGCGAGCCCGGAGCAATAAGTGACCTGGGCAACCACTGGCAGTCGGGCGTGTCGCCGCACGCGTCGATTCAGGCAACCATGATCTTCAATAGCCCCTGATCAGGGCGAACATTGCCGACGGTGGATGGGTGCCGGTGCAAATTGCGGACGTTGCCGCTGTGTGCGAATGGCGCGCATAGACGCGAGGCCGCCGCGCGTACCGCCGGGCGGCGGCCGAGTCGCCGCCCGGCCGGGGTCAGCGCGGGCCGCGGGTCCGCGTCGGCGACACGGTGGGCAGCGGTGGCAGTGACGGCGTCAGCGTCGGCCGCGAGGTCGGCCGGCCGGTCGGGTCCGGGCTGGGGCTCGACGAGGAAGGGCTCGGGCTCGGCGAATCCGACCGCGTCGGCGCGGCGGTGGTCGGCGGCGGCGCCGCCGAGCGGGTCGGCTCCGGGGTCTCCCCGGGGAACTTCGGCTCACCGAAGCGGTACTTCTCCGGGTCGAGCTTCATCGCCGCCGTCGCCCGGGTCATGAACTGCCGCCAGATCGGCGCGGCGCCGGTCGAGCCGTACACCTCGTAGCTGCCGTCAGTGGTCCGCAGCGGCTTGCCGTCGGTGGTGCCCAGCCAGACGGCCGAGGCGAGCGCGCCGGTCCAGCCCACCATCCAGGTGTGCACGTTCTGCGTGGTGCTCTGCCCGGCCTGCCAGGTGCCGGTCTTGCCGGCGGAGTCCCAGCCGTTGCCCAGCTCGGCGGCCCGCACCCGGCGCAGCGTCCAGTCGAGCTGGTCGATCGCCTCGCGGTCCAGGCCCAGATCCGTCGTACGGAGCTGCTCGGTCCACACGTCCTCGTCGTCCTTGCTCACCGACCGGACGAAGTGCGCGTCGGCACGCTTGCCGCCTGCGGCGAACGTGGCCATCCCGTTCGCGTGGTCCTGCACCGTGATGCCGTACTGCCCGATGCCGACCTCGGTGGAGAACCGCTTCGCGACCTCGTCGGCGGGGTCGCTGCGCAGGTCGACGCGCTGCGGCCGGGGGTTGCCCCGGACCGTCTCCCACATCGACTCCACGCCGGCCTGCCGCGCCGTCTCGATCACCTTCGACGTGCCCAGCTTCTCGGTCAGCTCGAAGTAGGTGACGTTCAGCGAGGCGACTGTGGCCTCCCAGAGCGCGCAGTCCGGCTGGCAGGCGGCGTGCTCGGCGTTGCGGATCGGCCCGGCCGCGCTGCCCTTGGTGCGCCCCGAGGCGGGGAACTCCTTGGTGTCCGGCGAGTCGAACCGCTGCTTCACCGAGATCCCGTCCCGGACGGCGGCGGCCAGGTCGTACACCTTGAACGACGACCCCGGCGGGTGCTGGCCGAAGCCGCGGGCCTCGCCGTTCTCGTCGGAGTACCAGCCGGCGTAGTCCGCGCCCGAGCCCTTGTCGCCGCCGTAGTAGCCGAGCACCCGGCCGGTCCCCGGCTCCACCGCCACCAGCGCCGCCTGCCAGTTGCGCGGCTGGCCGCGCACCGCCCGGGGCGCGGTGTCCCGCCGGATGTCCGCCGCCGCCTCGGCCGCGTCCTGCACGCGCTTGTCGATGGTGGTGACGATCCGGTAACCGCCGTCGCGGATCACCTCGTCGGGCTTGCCGCGGAACGGCTCGGTCTCGCGCAGCTCGGCCAGCACGTGGTTGACCACCAAACCGGTCGGCCGGTCCAGGTCGGACCGGCCCGCGTCCTTGTCGATCGGCCGGACCGTGTCCGGGTACGCGAGATCCGCCGCCTGCTGCGGCGTCAGGTAGCCGAGCTTGACCATGCCGTCGCGGATGTAGTTCCACCTGTCGATCGAGTTCTGCCGGGCCAGCGCGTTGCGGCGCGGGTCGTAGCCGGGCGAGCCCTCCGGGTCGGCCGGGTCCGCCTCCGGCTGCTTCACCATCGCGCAGAGCACCATCGCCTCGGCGGGCGTGAGCTGCCGGGCGGCGGGCGCGTCCCGGCGCACCGTCTTGCCGAAGTACGTCTGCGCGGCCGCCTCGATGCCGTACGCGCCCCGGCCGAACGGCACGGTGTTCAGGTAGAAACCGAGGATCTCCTCCTTGGAGTACGCGTCGTCGAGCTTCCACGCGATCACCGCCTCGCGCAGCTTCCGCGAGTAGGTGACCCCGCGCAGGTCGGCGGCGATGCGGGCGTACTGCTGGGTGAGGGTGGACGCGCCCTGCCGCTGCCGGCCGCTGACGTTGGCCCAGGCCGCGCGCAGCACGCCCTTGACGTCGATGCCCTGGTTCGTCCAGAAGGTGCGGTCCTCGGCCGCCACGATCGCCTGCTTCGCCGAGTCGTTCATCTGGTCGTACGGCACGATGGTGCGGTTCTGTGCGCCCAGCTTCGCCATCGGCGTGCGCCCGTCGGCATAGTAGACGGTGGTGGACTCGGGCAGCGTCAGATCGCTCGGCGTCGGCACGCTGTCGAAGTAGTAGCCGCCGGCGACCAGACCGCAGCCGGCCAGCAGCGTGGTGACCGCGAGGGCGGCGAGCAGACGTCGCCGCCTGCGCCGGGGACGCGCCGGGGCAGTGCCGCCCGGTTCCGGCGTGGATCCGCTGTTCCGCACGCGATACCTCCGACTGCTCGGCTGAGTCGTGCCCGGCTCGCAGGCTAACCGAGCCGCGCCGACGGCACCGGCCGACGACGGCTGCCGGTGTGGCGCGGGGCCGGGCCGGTGCGGAGTGCCGCCGCCCCGGTGGAGGGAACGGCCGTCAGCGCGCCGGCCGGCCGGGGATCCGGTCCTCGCGTTCCCGGCGGTCGGCCCGGCGGGTCCGCCACCTGTCGTTGCCGCCCGCGTGGAACGGCGCCGGCCGCCACAACGACCAGACCCGTGTGCCGTCCGGGGCGGCGAAGGTCTCCCGTTCGGCGTACCCGAGCCGCCGCAGCAGCTCCTCCTGCTGCCCGGCGCACGGGTGCGCGTACGTGGGCAGGCTCAACGTGTCCATCCGGCGCTGCGCCGCGGTCAACGCCTGCGTCGCGCCGCCCCGGGGCGCGGCCAGCAGTGCCAGGTGGTTGTGCGCCTCCGCCGGCCGGCGTGCCGCCAGCCCGTCACCGAGGCGGCGGAACCGGTCCTCGTCCGGCCCGGCGGCGCCGGCGAGCCGGTCGGCGTACCGGTGGGGGGCGGGGATCGGCCGGTAGCGGTGGAACCACACGCTGGCGGCGCTGCCGTCGGGCAGCAGGAACGCGTCGCCGAACAGCAACGCGTGTTCGGTCCAGATCCGCGCCACGGCGGCGAGGACCGGCAGGCGGCGCGACGTGTCGGGGACGAGCCAGGCGGCCAGGGCGGTGGGCGCGAGGGCCTCGGCGACGAGATCGGCGATCCGGCCGATGTCGCACCAGCGGGCGCGGACGACGGGCAGGGCTGTACTCATGGACGGACTCCTGTTTCCAGGGGTGGTCGGGTGGGGTCGGTTGCGGGCGCCGGACGACAGTCGACGGCGCGGCCGCGACGGGCGGCAGTCGGGCGGGGACGCGCACCGCTCCGGGCCGGAGACGGTGCCGGTGGACAGCCCGCTCAGGCGGGCCTGGTGTCGGGGCGCGACGTGCGCGACGGCGGTAGTGGTTCGGCCCCCGGCCGCGCGTACCGGTGGGTCGGTGTCGGCAGCCGCCAGCGGTTCGCGTCCGCGTCGGCGGCCTCGCTGTGCACCCCGCCGCCGCCGTGGGTGACCCGCTCGTGCCGTAGCGGCACGACGGGACCGGTCGTGGCGTGCGCCCGCGCGGGAGCCGGTGCCGGGGAGGCGACCGGACCGGCCGGATCAGTCGCATCGGTCACCACCTCGGGCATGTGGGTGAGGGCGCCGGCGGTGACGGCGAGCGGGCCGGACGGCTGCCGGTCGGCGGCGAGCGCCTCCGGACCGGAGGCGACCCCCTGGGCGCCCCAGGCGACGGCCACGCCGCAGAGCAGCAGACCGAGGCGCAGCGTGTAGCGCGCCACCCGACCGGTCCGTCCCGACATTCCGCACCCTTCGGAGCCGCGCCCGGCGGCACGGATCGACGTCCCGCACTGTACCGAACGTGAGGGCCCGGGCACAGGAACGCCGCCGCCGGGGCGCCGGGCGCGTCGCGCCGGGCGCAGGCGTGGGAAACCGGCGGTCCGGGTACCAGCGGGGCCATGAACACGCGCACGGCCGAACGCCCGGACACCGCCCCCGCCCCCGCCCCCGCCGCGCCCCCGGCCGGTGTGGTCGCTGTCGTCGCCCACCGGAAGAAGACGTTCGGCGGCGGCCTCGACGAACTGCGCTCCCGCCTCGTCGGCGCCGGCGTCGGGAAACTGCTCTGGTACGAGGTGCCGAAGAGCCGCAAGGCGCCCAAGCGGGTCCGCGCGGCGCTGGACGCGGGCGCCGATCTGGTGCTCGTGTGGGGCGGCGACGGCATGGTGCAGCGGTGCGCCGACGCGCTCGCCGGCAGCGGCGTGCCGATGGGCATCCTGCCCGCCGGCACCGCCAACCTGTTCGCTGTCAACCTCGGCATCCCGGTCGACCTGCCCGAGGCGGTCCGCATCGCGCTGCACGGCCGCCGCCGCGAGCTGGACCTGGGCCGGATCAACGGCGAGCACTTCGCGGTGATGGCCGGCGCCGGCTTCGACGGCGACCTGATCCGCGACGCCGACCGGCAGCTCAAGGGCCGGTTCGGCCGGATCGCGTACGTCTGGACCGGGCTGCGGCACGTGCGCGGCGAGTGCGTACGCACCCGCGTCCGGGTCGACGGCGCGGACTGGTTCGACGACGAGGCGAGCTGCGTGCTGTTCGGCAACGTCGGCACCATCACCGGCGGCATCCCGGCCTTCGACGACGCCCGCCCCGACGACGGGGCGCTGGAGGTCGGCGTGGCCACCGCCAGCGGCGCTGTGGACTGGGCGCGCACGCTGGGCCGGATGGCCGCCGGGCGCTCCGAGGAGTCGCCGTTCGTCCGGATCACCCGGGGTCGCAAGATCACCGTGCGGTTCGACGCGCCGAAGACGTACGAGCTGGACGGCGGCGCCCGGGGCAAGGCGAAACGGCTCAAGGTCAAGGTGGTCCCGGGCGCGCTGACGGTGTGCTGCCCCGACCCGGCGGACTGACCGCGCCCGGGCCGGGGCAGGATGCCGGAATGCGCGACGACATCCGCGACTACCTGGCCGAAGTGGTCCGCCGCTCCCGGGACGTGCTCGGTGAGGACCTGGTCGGCGCGTACGCGGCCGGGTCGGTCGGGCTGGGCGCGTACCAGCCGGGACGCAGCGACGTGGACGTGGCGCTGGTGGCCGCCGGGCCGATGCCGGAGCCGGACAAGCGCCTGCTCGTGGACCGGCTGCGGCACGAGTCGCTGCCCTGCCCGGCGCGCGGCCTGGAACTGGTGGTCTACCGCCGTGACGTGGCCGCCTCCGGCACCTCCGAGCCGGGCTTCGAGGTCGAGCTGAACACCGGCGCGACGATGCCGTTCCGGGCCACGTACGACCCGGCGGACCGGCCCGCCGCCGACGGGCGGTTCTGGTACGCGCTGGACCGCGGCATCCTGCGCCAGTCCGGCCTGGCGCTGCTCGGCCCGCCCGCCGCCGACGTGTTCGCCGACCCGCCGCCGCAGGCGCTGCGGGCGCTGCTTGCCGACGCGCTGCGCTGGTGGCTGGCGCTGCCCACACCGCCCGGCGACGAACCGGCCCCCGGCACGGAGGACGCGGTGCTCGGCGCCTGCCGGGCGTTGGTGCGCCACCGCGACGGCGTCTGGCTGAGCAAGGTCGACGCCGGGCTGCGGGTGGCCGCCGACGACCCGGACGCCGTGCTGATCCACGCCGCGATCGAGGCCCGCCGGGGCGGCCCGCCGCCGTCCGGCCCTGCTGCCCGCGCGTTCCAGCGGCGGATGCTGGACCGGATCATCGCGGACTGAACCGCGACTACTGTGAGCCGGGGAGGTGCGGTGATCATGACGGAGCTGAGCGCGTCCGCGCGGGCCGGACTGGAAGCGGTCGTGCCCGGCGGCGTGGCGACCCGGGCCGCTGACCGGCTGCGGATGGCCCACGACGCCTCGCACTACCTGCTGCACCCCGGCGCTGTGGTCACGCCGCACGACGCCGGCCAGGTCGCCGCGCTGCTGGCGTACGGCGCCCGCACCGGCACCCCGCTCACGTTCCGCTCCGGCGGCACCAGCCTCAGCGGCCAGGCCGTCACCGACCGGCTGCTCGTCGACGTGCGGCGGCACTTCCGCGACCTGACGGTGCTCGACGACGGGCGGCGGGTCCGGGTGCAGCCGGGAGTGGTGCTGCGGCAGGTGAACGCGCGCCTCGCGCCGTACGGCCGCAAGCTCGGCCCCGACCCGGCCAGCGAGTCCGCCTGCACGGTCGGCGGCGTGGTCGCCAACAACTCCAGTGGCATGACCTGCGGCACCGAGTTCAACACGTACCGGACGCTGGACTCGCTGGTCCTCGCCCTGCCCAGCGGCACCGTGCTGGACACCGGCGCTCCCGACGCCGACGCCCGGCTGTGCGCCGCCGAACCGGACCTGCACGCCGGGCTGCTGCGCCTGCGCGACCGGGTACGCGGCAATCCCGACTCGGTGCGCCGCATCCGCGCCCAGTACGCCATGAAGAACACCATGGGGTACGGCGTGAACGCGTTCCTCGACCACGACGACCCGGCGGACCTGCTCACCCGGCTCGTGGTGGGCAGCGAGGGCACGCTCGCGTTCGTCGCCTCGGCGACGTTCCGCACCGTACCCGTGCACCGGCACGCCGCGACCGGCCTGCTGGTCTTCGAAACCCTGGGCGCGGCGATGGCCGCCATGCCGGCGCTGGTGGCCGCCGGGCCGGCGGCGATCGAGCTGCTCGACGCCGCCGCCCTGGGTGTCGCCCAGCGCGACCCGAAGGCGGACGCCGCGCTGCGTGGCCTGGCCGTGCGGGGGCACGCCGCGCTGCTCGCCGAGTGGCAGGAGTCCGACCCGGCGGCGCTCGCCGACCGGGTCGCCGACGCCGGGCCGGTGCTCGCCGGCCTGCCGCTCAGTGCCCCGGCCCGGCTCAGCGGCGAACCGGCCGCCCGCGCCGCGCTGTGGCACATCCGCAAGGGCCTGTACGCGGCGGTGGCCGGCGCCCGCCCGTCCGGCACCACAGCGCTGCTGGAGGACATCGCCGTCCCGGTCGAGGCACTGGCCGGCACCTGCGCGTCGCTGGCCGAGCTGTTCGAGCGCCACCGGTACGCCGACAGCGTCATCTTCGGCCACGCCAAGGACGGCAACCTGCACTTCATGCTCAACGAGCGCTTCGACGGCGGGCTGGCCCCGGCGCGGTACGCCGACTTCACCGAGGAGATGGTCGACCTGGTGCTCGGCCACGGCGGCACGCTGAAGGCCGAGCACGGCACCGGCCGGGTGATGGCCCCGTACGTGCGCCGCCAGTTCGGCGACGAGCTGTACGAGGTGATGCGCGAGCTGAAGACGCTCTGCGACCCGCACGGCGTGCTCAATCCGGGTGTGCTGCTCAGCGACGACCCGGAGATCCACATGCGGCACCTCAAGACCGTGCCGACGGTGGAGGAGGAGGTGGACCGATGCGTCGAGTGCGGCTACTGCGAGCCGGTCTGCCCCAGCCGCGACCTCACCACCACGCCCCGGCAGCGCATCGTGCTGCGCCGGGAGATCGCCGCCGCGCGGGCCGCCGGTGACGCCGCGCTGGTCCGGGAGCTGACCGGCGCGTACGACTACGACGCGGTGCAGACCTGCGCCGTCGACGGCATGTGCGCCACCGCCTGCCCAGTGCTGATCAACACCGGTGACCTGGTAAAACGGCTGCGGGCGGAGGAACACGGCCGGGCGGCGGGGACCGCGTGGCGCGGCGCGGCCCGGCGCTGGGGTGCCACCACCCGGAGCATGGCGCGCGGACTCGACCTGGCCGGGGCGCTGCCCTCCGCGCTGCCCGAGGCCGCCACCCGGGCGGCACGCGCGGTCCTCGGCGCCGACCGGGTGCCACTGTGGCAGCGGGACCTGCCCCGGGGCGGCACCGCGCGCCGCCCGCACCCGGCCGACGACCCGGACGCCGTGTTCGTCCCGTCCTGCCTGGGCACGCTGTTCGCCCCGGCGCAGGGCGGCACCGGCGTCGCCGCCGCGCTGCTCACGCTCGCCGAGCGGGCCGGCGTACGCCTGCTCGTGCCGGACGGAGTCGGCGACCTGTGCTGCGGCACCCCGTGGTCGTCGAAGGGCCTGGTCGAGGGCTACCGGGCGGTGCGCGACCGTGTCCCGCCGGTGCTGCGCGCGGCGAGTCGCGACGGCACGCTGCCGGTGGTCAGCGACGCCGCGTCCTGCACCGAGGGCTTCGAGCGGCTGCTCGACGGCGCCGGGGACCTGCGGGTGGTCGACGCGGTCGCGTACACCGCCGGTGAGCTGCTGCCCCGGCTGACGGTGCGCCGCCGGATCGGCTCGCTCGCGCTGCACCCGACCTGCTCGTCGGTCCGGCTCGGCCTGGACGACGCGCTGTTGACCGTGGCTCGCGCGGTCGCCGACGAGGTGGTGGTCCCGGAGGGCTGGCAGTGCTGCGGCTTCGCCGGTGACCGGGGACTGCTGCATCCGGAGCTGACCGCGTCGGCCACCCGGGCCGAGGCCGCCGCCGTGGCCGACCGCCCCTTCGACGGGTGCGCCTCGGTGAACCGCACCTGTGAGATCGGGCTGGCGCGGGCCACCGGGCAGCCGTACCGGCACCTGCTGGAGCTGCTGGCCGAGGTGACCGCGTGACGCGCAGCTGGCGGCTCGCCGCTCTGATGCTCGTCGGTGTGGCGGTGGCCGCCGGTCAGGACACGCCGGTGTCGGCGACGGTGGGGTTCCTGGCGTTCGCCGCGCTGGCGGCGCTCTTCTCGCCGCTGGCGTTTCCCCGTTCGCTGACCTCGGCGCAGGCGCGGCGGCGCAGCGCCGACGACGGCCGGCCGGTGATCTACTGGCGGCCCGGCTGCACGTACTGCCTGCGTCTGCGCCTGCGGCTGGGCGGGCGGGCCCGGCGCGCGTACTGGGTGGACATCTGGCGCGACCCGGAGGCCGCCGCCGCCCGGGCGGTGACCGGCGGCGACGAGACGGTCCCGACCGTGGTGCTGCCGGACGGGGCCGTGGTCAATCCCGACCCGGCGTGGCTGCGGGCGCGGCTCGGCGCCTGACCTGGTGAACCCCGGCACGGGGCGGCCCGACGGGCATACCGTGCGAAGGGGGCGTCACGGACGGCGCCCGCGAAGGGGGAACGATGTCGGCCGGGATGTTGTCGGGGCGGGTCGCCGTGGCCACCGGCGCGGCGCGGGGGATCGGCCGGGCCGCGGCGGTGGCGCTGGCGCAGGCGGGCGCGGACGTCGCCGGGATGGACGTCGCCGGGCCGGTCAGCCCGATCCTGGACCTCCCGCCCGCCACCCCGGACGACCTGGCCGAGACCGGCCGGCGGGTCACCGCGGCCGGTGCCCGCTGGTCGGCGCACGTCGCCGACCAGCGGGACATCGGGGCGGTACGCGCGGTGGCCGAGGCGGTGGAACGGGAACACGGCGGCGTGGACGTGCTGTTCGCCAACGCCGGCATCCAGGCGTTCGCGCCGCTGCTGGAGATGACCGACCAGCACTGGCACGACCAGATCGACGTGAACCTCACCGGCGCCGCCAACGTGCTGCGGGTCTTCGCGCCGCTGCTGGTACGGCGCGGCGGCGGCCGGATCGTGGTCACGTCTTCCACGCAGGGGCAGCACGGCACCACGAACGGGTCCGCGTACTCGGCGTCCAAGTGGGGGTTGATCGGGCTGGTCAAGTCCGCCGCGCTGGAACTCGGGCCGCACGGCGTGACGGTGAACGCGGTGATCCCGGGCCTCGTCGACACCGCGCTGACCCGGCACCGGGACCGCTACGTGCAGGCGCTCGTCGAGGCGGGGAAGTCGCCGTCGGGCGACCTGGCCGAGGTGGAGCGGGAGGCGGTGGCCGCCCTGCGGGCGAAGACGCCGCTGGGCGTGCCGTGGGTGGAGCCGGAGGACGTCGCGCCGCTGGTGGTGTTCCTCGCCTCCGACGCGGCCCGGATGGTCAGCGGCACGTCGTTCGCCGCGACGGCGGGCGACAGCGCCCACGTGACCGCCTGACCTCACCGGGCTGCCGCTGCCGGCGGTCGTGGCTAGGCTCGGGCGATGCGTCGATCGAGCCGGCCGAACCGGAGTTCACCGGCCTGGCCGACGTGGTGCCGGGGCTGGTCACCGCCGTCCAGCCGGTCGACGACGCGCCCCGCTACCACCTCGACATCGAGACCGACGACGTCGCGGCCGAGGTCGAGCGGCTGTGCGGGCTGGGCGCCACGCCGGCGCCCCGGCCGCGAGGGCTGGGGCGCCGGTGCCGTACGTCAGGAGCCGTACGGCAGCGTGACCGTGGAGCTGTTGCCGACGCCGAGGAGCGTGGGTGCGCCGCCGATGGCGTTCCACACCTCGACGCGTACCGTGCCGCCGGACAGGTTGCCGAGCGTGCCGCTCGCCGAGAGCAGGCCCTGGGTCTGCCGGTAGCGCTCCGCGCCCGGGATCGGGTCGGTGGCGAAGTAGCGGTAGGTCTCCACCCGCTCGACGCTGCCGTTGCCGGTCAGGTCGTAGGAGACCCGGATCTGGACGCCGTTGCCGACTGCGGTACCCGCGTCGACGGCCAGGTCGAAGGCGGTCGCCCCGCCGGTGTACGTGCCGGTCAGCCCGGTGGCGGTGAACACCTGCGGGTTTCTCGGCGTGCCGTCGGAGTTGCCGTTCGCCGCCGCCACGCTCACCGTGCCGCTCGTGCCGGCGGTGCCGTCCAGTCCGCCGCCGGAGCGCAGGTAGCGGACCGGCTTCAGCGGGGTGCCGCTGGTCGGGCTGGGGCTGGCGGTGGTCGGCTTCGGCGTCGGGCTCGCGCTGGTCGGGGACGCGGTGGGCGTCGCCGTGGACGGGGGACCGGTCGGCACCGTACCGCCGCCGGTGGCGTTGCCGCCGCTCCACGTGTACGCACCGGAGGTAGCGGTCTTCCCGGCCGGCACGGCGAGCGTGACGCCGTTGGAGAACGTGACGGTGAGCGGCCGGGCGGTGATGTTCGACGCCACGTAGGTGCGGGCGCCGTTCTTGACGAACACCTTCGCCAGCGGGTGGTTCGCGGTCACTGTGGTGTCCACGGTGCCGAGCGCGGCCAGGTTGCGGATCCAGTGGAACGTGTGCGCCTTGCTCTCGCCCTCCTCGCTGGTGAACCCGCTGTTCGCGCGGAAGTTGCGCAGTGCCTGCTCGCCGTCGCCGAGGGCCAGGAACTCCCAGACGATGTCCTGCCACACCGTCGGCGGGCCGCCCTTGTTGGTGACCAGCTCGGCGTAGTTGGCCTTGACGTACTCCGGGAAGTCGCCCAGGTAGAGGTGGCCGCCGGTGATCGGCAGCATGTTGATGCCCTGGATCATCTCCGGCGCGGCGGAGAACCACGTCGAGTACGACCCGCCGTCGCCCCACACCATGCCGACCGTCCTGTGCCCGAACGCGGCCGGGAAGTTCTGGTCGTACACGTCGAACCAGTACTCGGAGATCGCCGCGGACTGGGTGGTCCACAGGTAGACCCCGGCGTCGCGGACGGCGGTGTCGCCGGTGGCCTGGCCCCACTGGATCAGCGCGTTGGCGAAGTTCATCCCCTCCGACGAGGACTCCTGGTTGTTGCCGGCGAAGAACGGCGCCAGCCCGGAGGCCCAGTCGTGCCCGGCGTAGATGTCGAAGTCCCGCAGGTAGGGGAAGCGGCTGTCGGAGCGGTCGTAGTTGTTGGCGTCGCGGATGAGCAGGTCGACCATGCCGCCGTAGCGGCTGTCGTCGGCCCAGCCCGGGTCGAACTTGGCGAGCGTGGCGGCGGCGGCGATGAAGTAGCCGTAGTGGAAGTGGTGGTCGTTGAGGTCCTCGTCGGAGCCGTACGACGCGGGGTAGCCGATCAGCGTGCCCCAGTTGCGGTCGTAGTAGAACAGCTGTCCGCTCTCGCCGGAGCCGGCGGTGAGCCAGTTGGTCAGCCGGTTCCGCATCGCGTTCAGTGCCGCGTCGCGGACCGACGTCTGCCCGAGCTGGTCGGCGATCTCGGCGAGCCGGGCGGCCCGGCCGAGCCCCTTGCCGGCCCAGTAGGTGTCGGTGCCGCTGACGCCCTCCGGGTTGCCCTGCTCGGCGTTCAGGTAGCCGGTGACGGTGGACAGGTCCGCGCCGCTGGAGTCGCCCACGGCGGGCACCTCGGGCAGCACGCCGGTGAAGCGCATGGTGGTGGTGAACGACGGCACGTCGGTGAGCACCCGCATGGCGCCGCGCGCCGAGACGTACGTCTGACCGATCGGGGTGGCGCCGGTGAGGCTGCGCCACTGGTGCGGGTAGAGCGAGACAACGGTCTTCGTCTCGCTGCCCTCGCGGGGCGTGGTGGTGAACGCGTACGTGGTGCGTACCGTGCCGGCGGACGGGTCGTACGCGTAGCTCATCCGGGTGCCGGTGACGTGGGCGTGGGCGTAGCGGCCGTAGGTGTCGGCGAGAGCGGCCCGGTCGCCGCCGCCGGGCAGCACCGCGACGGAGAAGTACCCCTTGCCGGCCAGCGTCGAGCTGATGCCGGTGCCGCTGACGGTCCAGGTCGCGCCGCTCGGGGCGTACGCGACGTAGTCGTGGTCGCGGACGGTGAAGCCGATGGTGGCGCCGGAGTTGCGCCAGACGGTGGGCGTCCCGGCGGTGGTGAGCTGCGCGGTGCCGCCGTTGACCGTGTAGTAGCTGAACGGCAGGCCGTGGCCGATGGTGGCGCGCATGGTGCGGCTGCCGTCGCTCCAGTCGGCGGTGACCGTCCAGTCGGTCCAGCCGGCGGCCTTCACCACCGGCGCGGTCAGCCCGGCCAGCCCGACGCGGACGTCCTCGGTGTACGGGTAGTGGAACTCACCGACGCCGGTCGCGGTGCCGCTGATCGCGGGCGTGGTGGTGTACGACAGTCCGAGCCCGTTGTTCTCCGCCTTGTAGGCCAGCGGGTGGGCGTGCAGGACCTCGCTGCCCGTGCAGTTGTTGCGCTTCCAGATCAGCGAGGACCACCAGTCGTTCGTGGGGATCGCGCCGGCCGGCGCGTCGGCGGTGGCGTACGTCCTCGGGTTGGTGCTGATCGCGCCGCAGCCCTTCGGCAGCAGGGCGCCGGCCGGTCGCGTCTCGGTGTAGCTGCCCGCGCCGACGGCGCCGGCGGTGGCGGTGCCGCCACCGGCGACCACGACGCCGAGCAGGCCGGCGGCGAGCACTGCGGCGGCGACGAGGGCGGTGGCCCGCAGGCCGCGTCGGCGGGCCGGGGACGGGCCGGTCGCGGTCGGGGGCACGGGGTCGGGGGAGAAGTCCCGCAGGAGGGTCATGGAGGTCCCCTTCACGAGGAGAAGGCGGGGGTTCGGAGTGGTGGTCCGGTGCCGTGAGAGCGCTCTCTTGAGATGCGACATTAAGGTTCGGGTTACGGATCCGTCAATGTCTTGTTACCAAAGAGAGCGCTCTCCGGCGTTTGGGACCGATCCGCCGGTCCTCGCCGGAAGCGCTCTGACCAGCACCGACACGCGCCAGAGCGCCGCCCCCGGCCCAGGCGGCCGGGGGCGGCGTGAGGGACGCCCGCGTCTACCCTGAGTCAGGCGGCGGTGGCGGTGAGGCTGCGCGCCGCGACGGTGCCCGGCGTACCGCCGGCACCGGGCCGGTCGGCGCCCGGCTGCCCGGTGACGACGGGACGCGACGAGGCGGGCTGGCGGGGCGCGGCGGGCTGCCGCGGCGTCCGGGCGGCGCTCAGCCCCGCCTGTGCGTTGTCCCACGCGGCGCACGGCCACGCCGCCCCGGCGCAGCTCGGGCTGGCGCAGGCGCGCTCGTCGTCCGGCTGGTGCGCGTCGGCCACCGCGGCGGCCAGGTCCCACAGCAGCGGATCGGTCACCTCCGCGGGGCGGTCGGCGACGCGGTCTGTGCTGGCTTCGGACATGATTCGGTCCCCCCTGTCGTGAACGGCCCCCACCTGTTTCCGGAATCCGGCCCGCCCAAACCTGCGCCCGCCGGGACTCGGACATAGGCTGGCCGGCGTGGCGAGGTACTACGACCTGCATCCGGACAACCCCCAGCCCCGCGTGATCCGGCAGGTGGTGGACCTGCTGCGCGCCGACGGGGTGATCGCCTACCCGACCGACTCCTGCTACGCGCTCGGCTGCCGGATCGGCAACCGCGACGGCGTGGAGCGGATCCGGGAGATCCGGCGGCTCGACGACAGGCACCCGTTCACGCTGATGTGCGCCGACTTCTCCCAGCTCGGCCAGTTCGTCAAGCTCAGCAACGCGGTCTTCCGGCAGGTGAAGTCCGTCATCCCGGGCAGCTACACGTTCCTGCTGCCGGCCACCGCCGAGGTGCCGCGCCGGTTGCAGGACCCGCGGCGGCGGGTGGTCGGCGCGCGTGTGCCCCGGCACGCGGTGACCCAGGCGCTGCTGGCCGAACTCGGCGAGCCGCTGCTGACCAGCACGCTGCTGCTGCCCGGCGAGGAGGAGCCGATGACCCAGGGCTGGGAGATCAAGGATCGGCTCGACCATCTCGTGGACGCCGTGGTCGACGCCGGTGACTGCGGGCTGGAGCCGACCACCGTCGTCGACCTGTCCGGCCCGGAGCCGGAGATCCTGCGCCGGGGCGCCGGCGACCCGGCCCGCTTCGAGTAGCGATCACCGATTCCGTCCCGCCGGTCCGCCGCCGTGGGGCACGGTGGGACCGGCGGACGGTGACGGGGGTACGGCGTGGAAGCACTCGTGCTGATCACGGTGCTGGGCGCCACGGTCCTCGTCGGCACCACCATCGGCGGGCGGTACAGCGTCGCGCCGCCGGTCCTGCTGATCGCCATCGGCGCGCTGATCGGCCTGCTGCCGCCGTTCGACCACCTGATCCTCGAACCCGAGGTCGTGCTGGTGCTGTTCCTCCCGGCGATCCTCTACCGGGAGAGCCTGGTCGTCAGCCTGCGCGAGATCCGCGCCAACCTCACCGTGATCGTCGGGCTCGCCGTGGTGCTGGTGATCGTCACGATGGCCGCCGTCGCGTACACCGCGCAGGCCCTCGGCGTGCGGCCGGCCGCCGCCTGGGTGCTCGGCGCGGTCCTGGCCCCGACCGACGCCGCCGCCGTGGCCGGCCTGGCCAAGCGGATGCCGCGCGGCATCCTCACCACGCTGCGCGCGGAGAGCCTGGTGAACGACGGTACGGCGCTCGTGCTGTTCGCCGTCGCGGTCGGCGTGATCGCGGGCGGTACGGTGCCGGGCGCGTTGACGCTCACCGGCGAGTTCGTCGGCAAGTCGGCCGGCGGGGTGGCCGCCGGCCTGCTCGTCGGCGCGGTGGTGGTGCTGATCCGCAAGCACGTCGACGATCCGATGCGCGAGGGCGGGCTGAGCATCCTCACCCCGTTCGTCGCGTTCCTGCTCGCCGACGCGGTGCATGCCAGCGGTGTGCTCGCGGTGGTGGTGTCCGGGCTGCTGCTGTCCTACGCCGCGCCCCGGGTGATCCGGGCCCGCTCCCGGATCACCGCGTTCGCGTTCTGGGACCTGGCCACCTTCATGGTCAACGGCGGCCTGTTCGTGCTGCTCGGCACGCAGGTGCCGCGCTCGCTGCGCGGCATCACCAGCCACTCGCCGGCCGCGTCGCTCGGCATCGCGGCCCTCGTCGCGGTTGTCGTGGTGGTGATCCGGCTGGCCTGGGTGCACCTGTCGGTGTCGGTGCTGCAACGGGTGGACCGGCGGGGGTCGAGCCGGGCGCGGCACTTCGACGGCCGGATGCGCACCGCCGCGGGCTGGGCCGGCTTCCGCGGCGCCGTCTCGCTCGCCGCGGCGCTCGCCGTGCCGGTCACCATGCACGACGGGAGCCCGGTGCACGAGCGCGACCTGATCATCTTCGTCACCGTCGTGGTGATCGTGCTGATCATGCTGGTGCAGGGCACCACGCTGCCCGCCGTGGTCACCTGGGCGGGCCTGACCGGCGACCGGGAACGCGACGAGGAGGTGCGCTGGGCCCGGATCCGGGCCACCGAGGCCGCGCTGGAGGCGCTGCCCCGGGCCGCCGGCGAGGTGGGCGCCGCGCCGGACACGGTGGACCGGCTGCGGGCCGACTACGAGGAGCACCTGGCCGCCGTCCGCGATCCACCCGGCGAGGACGCGCAGGGGGAGCGGGAGCTGGCCCGGCAGCTGCGGCTGCGGGTGCTCGACCACAAGCGGCAGGAGGTCACCCGGCTGCGCAACTCCAACCAGATCGACGACGCGGTGCTGCGGCAGCTCCAGGCGGCCATCGACATCGAGGAGATCCGGCTGCTCGGACCGGAGGTGGAGGAGTGAGCCGGCCGGCCGCCACCGGTAGGGGTGGCGGCCGGCGTGGCTCAGCGCGGGTCGACAGCGACTACCGTGTACGGGGTGGTCGGCGTCGGCGGGGTGGTGAACCGGCCGTTCGGCAGGTAGAGCCGGCCGAGCGCGGCGGCCACCGTGGTCGGCACGTCGAAGCCCGGGTCGGTGATGACGCCGCGCGCCACGCCGGCCGAGCCGGAGCGGTTCAGGTCGACCACGGCGACCTGGTTGAGGAAATTCTGCACCACGTACAGCGTGCGGCCGAGCAGCAGCAGGCCGTCACCGTTGACGAACGTGGTGCCCGGCACGTCGACGGCGGTGGTGACGCCGGTGGCCGGGTCCACCCGGAACAGCGTGCCGGTGTTCGACTGCACGACGATCAGCGCCCGCCCGTCCGGGGCGGGCACGATGCCGTTGAGGTTGACGCCGGTGCCGCTCTGCTGGAAGTCGCCGGTCAGCGGGAGCGTGGTGAAGCCGCCGGCGGGCGGCAGCGTGCCGCCGCGTCCCAGCGGCAGGCGGTAGAGCACCGGCCGGTTCGAATCGGTGAACCAGGCGGCGTCCCGGGTGAGCGTCACGTCGTTGACGAACGTCGGCGCCTCGGCGAACTGGTAGCTCGCGAGCACGGCGCCGGTGCGGGTGTCGATCACCCGGGCGTCACCGGCGGTGCCGCCGGCGACGAAGAGCCGGCCGCGCGGGTCGACCTTCAGGCCGAGCGACGGGGTGCCGGTGGCGGGGCTGACCTGCCGGCCCGCGCCGGTGATCAGGTCGGCGCGGTAGATCTCGCCGGTGGCCCGCGAGCCGAACCAGGCGTACCGGCCGGCGGCGGCGACGCCCTCCGGCTGGAAGCCGTCCGGCAGCGCGATGACCGTGGGACGGCGGTCGTGGGCAGCGGCGGCGGGGGCCGGCGCGGCGGTGGTGACGAGGGTGGCGGCCAGGGCGACGCCGAGGGTGGTCCTGATGCGTCGGTTCACTGTGGTCCTTCCGGGCGAAACGGTGGAACAGGACCTACCCCACTGTACGGTCGGCGCGCGGCGACCGCCGGGGACGCGACCCGGCACGGTGGCACCGTGCCGGGTCGCGCCGACGGTCAGCCGGCCGCGCAGGCCGGCGTGCCGGAGGGCGCCGTGCCGGTGCCCTGGAACCCGAACTCGGTGGTGCCACCGGCACCGACCTGGCGGTTGTAGTCCACGTTGCGGAAGGTCACCGCACCGGTGGTGCCGCTGGCCTGGGCGCTCCAGGTGTTCGTGACGGCCGAGCCCGAAGGCACGGTGAGCGACACGGCCCACCCGTTGAGCCCGCTGGAACCCGCGGTGATCCGCACGTTGGTGACGAAGCCGCCCGGCCACTGGTTGGTGGTGATCGTGGCGGTGCAGGCGCCGGTCGGCGGGGGAGTCGTCGGCGGCTCGCTGGTCGGCGGCGTGCTGGTCGGCGGCGTCGACGTGGGCGGGGTGCTGGTCGGCGGCGCGGTCGTGGGTGGCGGGGTGCCGCCCTCGTTCAGCGCGTTCAGCACCGCGGTGTACGCCTGCTTCTTGTTGCCGCTGCCGTCGAACAGCAGGGGGGTGCCGCTGGCCCGCCACGAGTCGGTGTCCCGGATGCCCCAGACCGTGATGCCGTTGCAGCGCGCCACGGCCAGGCAGTCCCGGGTCACGTTGCCGTAGGCGGTGGCCTGGCTGCTGCCCGAACCCTCGATGTCCAGCTCGGTGATCTGCACGTCGACGCCGAGCGCGGCGAAGTTCTGCAGCGTGGTGCGGTAGTTGCTCGGGTACGGCGACCCGCTGTTGAAGTGCGACTGGAGGCCGACGCAGTCGATCGGCACGCCCCGGGACTTGAAGTCGCGCACCATGTTGTAGACGCCCTGGGTCTTGGCCCAGTTCCAGTTGTCGATGTTGTAGTCGTTGTAGCAGAGCTTGGCGCCCGGGTCGGCGGCGCGGGCGGCACGGAACGCGGCCTCGATCCAGTCGCCGCCGGTCTGCTGGAGGTTCGAGTTGCGGCGGGCACCGTTGTTGCCGTCGTCGAACGCCTCGTTCACCACGTCCCAGGCGTAGATCTTGCCCCGGTAGTGGGTGGCGACCTGGGTGACGTGGTTCATCATCGCGTCGCGCAGCGCGCTGCCGGACAGGCTACCCGTCCACCCGGGCTGCTGCTGGTGCCAGAGCAGCGCGTGTCCGCGGACCCGCATGCCGTTGGCCTGGGCGTGCGCGACGAGCCGGTCGCCGTTGGTGTAGTTGAACTGGTTGCGGGACGGCTCGGTGGCGTCCCACTTCATCTCGTTCTCGGCGGTGACCATGTTGAACTCGCGGTTGAGGATGCCGACGTACGTGCCGTCGGACAACTTGTTCACCGCCACCGCCGTGCCGAAGTAGCGGCCCTGTTCCGCCGCCGACGCGCCGAGCGTCGTGCCGGCGCTGGCACTTGTCGCCGCCGCTATCGTGGCGGCGACCACCGCGGCCCCCGCCACCATCGCCACCACAGCGGTTCGCGGGCGTGACCGGGCTGCCGCGCTCCCGCTGCCGCGGGCGAGCACCTTGTCCATCTGAACGCCTCTCTAGCCTGTCAATGGGATCGGCTCGCCTCGGCCACCGCCCGCCACGATGTCGGCTCCGCGCGGCCGCCCGGTGGCCGCGCCAGGTGGGGAGTGACTCCCCGGCACATCGTGAGTGGATCGAAGCGAATCTCTGCCCGAAGCCTACCGGAAGCGTTCCGAAAAATTAATCACCTCGATGCGTCGACATCG
Source organism: Micromonospora sp. NPDC048887 (assembly GCF_040649715.1). Taxonomy (NCBI): domain Bacteria; kingdom Bacillati; phylum Actinomycetota; class Actinomycetes; order Micromonosporales; family Micromonosporaceae; genus Micromonospora; species Micromonospora sp. NPDC048887. The sequence continues at coordinate 113,226 of NZ_JBEZGA010000014.1, forward strand.
CGGCAGGCGGCACCGGCCGGACGGAGAAAACCGCGTGCGAGCGCGGCGGCCGGGCGCGCGCGTGCCGCCGGCGCGGCTCCGGAAGTTTCGGTGGCCGCCGGTTCTGCCGCTTGAGTCGATCGCGCCGTCGGGCCGATGCTATGACAAATCGACCGTAGACGATGGGGGAGGTCCCCGGATGCGCCGACCCGCGCTCGTCGTACTCGTCCTCACCGCGCTGCTCGGCGGTGCCCCGGCGGTCGCCCGGGCCGGCACCGCGCCGCCGCCCGCGCCCGCGGCGCTCACCGCGATCCGCACGCCCGGCACCGCCTGGGGGCACGACCCGGCCACCGGCCGGTTGACGGTCACCGCCGACGACACGGTACGCGGGCGCGAGCTGGCCGCGGTGCGCCGGACCGCCGCCCGGGCCGGCGCGGTGCTGCGCCACGAACCCGGGCGGCTGCGCCCGCTCATCGCCGGCGGCCAGGCGGTCTACGGCGGCGGTGGGCGCTGTTCACTGGGCGCGAACGTGCGCAGCGGCGCCACCTGGTACTTCGTGACCGCCGGGCACTGCACCCGCCTGGCCGCCACCTGGTACGCCGACGGCGCCGGCACGACGGTGCTGGGCAGCCGGACCGGCAGCAGCTTCCCCGGCAACGACTACGGCGTGGTCCGCTACACCGGCGCCGTCGCCCACCCGAGCGCGGTCCACACCCACCCAGGTCAGGTCACCGTCACCGCCGCCGGCAGCGCGTACGTCGGGCAGGCGGTCTGCCGCAGCGGCGCCACCACGGGCGTGCGGTGCGGCTCGGTCACCGGGCTGAACGCGACTGTCAACTACGCCGAGGGCAGCGTCACCGGGCTCATCCGCACGAACATCTGCGCCGAGCCGGGCGACAGCGGCGGCCCGCTCTACGTGGCCGCGACCGGCACCGTCCTGGGCGTCCTGTCCGGTGGCAGCGGCACCTGCGTGAGCGGCGGCACCAGCTACTACCAGCCGATCCTGGAGATCCTCGCCGCGTACGGCCTGACGATCCCCTGACCCGGTGCGCGGGCGGCACAACGGACCCCGCGCCGGTCCCGTCAGCGGTCAGGCGTCGCCGGGCACTGCCATCTCGCCCAGGCGCGACCAGTCCTGCCGCGGCACCGTCACGTTGACGATCCGGGGCGTCTCGGCCAGGTGCGGCGGCAGCGTGCGCTGGGCGGCCCGGAAGTGCTCCGACTGCACGTGAGCCGCGCCCGCCTCGTCGTCGCGGAACGCCTCGACCAGCACGTACTCGGTCGGGTCGTCCAGGCTGCGGGACCAGTCGAACCACAGGCAGCCGGGCTCGGCCCGGGTCGCGGCGGTGAAGTCGGCGGCGATCCGCGGCCAGTTGTCGGCGTCTTCCGGGCGGACCCGGAACTTGGCGGTAATGAAGATCATGGGATCAGGCTACCCAGGCCGGGCTGCCGCCGCGCCGCATCAGCTCCTGGCCGCCGGGCCGAGCAGTTCGGCCGCCCGCCGGTCGGCGAACGCGGTGACCGCCTGCTGCCCGGCGCCGAACACGATCGCCAGGCCGAGCAGCGCGGCGGTGCTGCTCACGCTGGTCTCCACCAGGCCGCCGACGACCAGCATGATCCCGACCAACGCCACCAGCGGGCCGATGGCGAGCTTCAGCAGCCCCTGCTGGAACGGCAGCTTGTAGGGCAGCCCGCCGGACCGTGCGGTGATCATCGACGGAAGCGCGCTGAGGAACGCGCCGAGCGCCCCGGCGATCAGCACGAAGGACAGCAACCGCCAGGCCGGCACGCCACCGGCGTCGCCCGGCGCCTCCAGCAGCCGCACGTCGGTGCTGCGCCACTGCACCAGCACCATCAGGACCTCTGCCACCAGCGCGAACACCGACAGCCCCAGGATCCGGTTCCGCAGCCGCCGGGCCGACTCGTGGAACTCGTCGGAGGCGGAGTGGTAGCGCGTCAGCAGCCCCTGCACCCGGGCGCGCAGCAGCGCCTCGGACATCCCGCCGGCCACCGGGTCGAGGTCGGTGAACACCTTGTCGTCCGGCGGCAGGACCTGTGCCGCCGCGCTGCGGTACGCGGGCAGCAGCCCGATCAGCTCGTCCCCGGTGCGCAGCGCCACCATGGCCCGCTCCACGGCATGAATCGTCTGCCACGCGTACTCCAGCTTGCCGCCGCGCAACCACTCGACCACGCCGCTGCGTCCGAGCACCCCCTCCACCGGCGACAGCAGCGCGCGCAGCGCCGACACCCGCTCGGGGTCGCGCTGGGACAGCGCGGTGAGCTGCTCGTACAGGTCGTCGAGCTTGGTCCGCACGCGGACCTGCCACACCGCGCGGGGAACCGGCGCGGCGGGTGGGGCCGGGTGGTCCTCCGGAGTGCCGCGGGGCCCGGGTACGGCCTGCGGCTGGGTCTCGTGTCCGATCATGTGCCCCACCTCTTTCCCCCACCCGGCGCGGGGCGGGCGCGAGCCTGTCATCAGTATCCGCAGGTCAGCGCCGTTCTCGCCAGACCACAACGGAGAGTCGTCGGGGCCGCGACGGCGTCCGGGCCGACCTGACGGACGACACCGCAGCCCTCGGGCGGTCGGTAGCCTGGGCCGGTGACCGTCTACGCCCTCGCACAGTTCACCATCCACGACCGGGCGCGCTACGACAGGTATGCCGCCGCCTTCCCGCCGGTGCTGGCCCGCTACGGCGGGAAGCTGCTGGCCGCCGACACCGCCCCCCGCGTGGTGGAGGGCGACTGGCCGCACCAGAAGGCGGTCCTGCTGTCGTTCGACAGCCGCGAGGACTTCGAGCGCTGGTCCACCTCGCCGGAGTACCGGGAGATCTCCCGCGACCGGGAGGCGGCCACCGAGGGTGTGGTGCTGCTGCTCGACGGGATCGGCCACGCCTGGCCGGCCTGACCGGGGCGGCGCCGTCCGGACCGCGCGCCGATTCCACCGCGCCGCTGGTTAGGCTGCCGGCATGGCAGATCCGTTCCGGGTACGCGTCACCGTGCGCGGCTACGAACTCGACACCCAGGGCCACCTCAACCAGGCGGTCTACCTCCAGTACGCCGAGCACGCCCGCTGGGAGTGCCTGCGCGCCTCCGGCATCGGCCAGGACCGGCTGCTCGCCGGCGGCGTCGGGCCGGTCGCGCTGGAGGTGACGGTGCGCTACCTGCGTGAGCTGCGCGGCGGCGACGAGGTCGACGTGACCTGCGAGTTCCACTGGGGCGAGGGCAAGACGTTCCGGATCGGCCAGGAGTTCACCCGCGCCGACGGCACCCCGGTCGCCTCGGTGAGCGGCGTCGGCGGCCTGCTCGACCTCACCGAGCGGCGGCTGGTGCCCGACCCGCGCGAGCGCTTCCGGGCGCTGGCCGCCGACCCCGTGCCGATGGGCCTGTAGCGCCCGGTCAGCCCGCCGCGCGCAGGTAGGCGAGCACGGCGAGCACCCGCCGGTTGGTGTCCTCGTCCGGCGGCAGGCCGAGCTTGGCCAGGATGTTGCCCACGTGCTTGCCGACCGCCGCCTCGGTGACGTGCAGCCGGGCCGCGATCGCGGTGTTGGAGTGGCCCTCGGCGATCAGCCCCAGCACCTGCCGCTCGCGCGGCGACAGCGCGGCGAGCGGGTCACGCGGGCGGCGCAGCAGGTGCCGCACCACGTCCGGGTCGACGGCGGTGCCGCCGGCCGCCACCCGGCGCAGTGTCGCGGCGAACTCCGCGACGTCGGCCACCCGGTCCTTGAGCAGGTAGCCGACCCGGTTGCCGTCGCCGCTGTCGAGCAGCGCGGCGGCGTACCCGCTCTGCACGTGCTGGCTGAGCACCACCACGGCGAGGTCCGGGCGTTCGGCGCGCAGCGCGACCGCCGCGCGCAGGCCGTCGTCGCGGTGTTGCGGCGGCATCCGGATGTCGGTGACCAGCAGGTCGGGACGGTGCGTGCGGACCGCGTCGAGCAGGTCCGGGGCGGAGCCGACGGCGGCGTCCACCGCGAAGCCGAACCGGGTCAGCAGGCCCACCAGGCCCTCCCGGAGCAGCACCTCGTCCTCGGCCAGGACGACCCGGGTCACGGACGGCACGGCAGCTCCACCCGCACGAGGGTAGGCCCACCGGGCGGGCTGGAGAGCAACAGCCGCCCGTCCACCGCCGCCACCCGGTCGGCGAGCCCGGTCAGGCCGGTGCCGCGCGCCGGGTCGGCGCCGCCCCGGCCGTCGTCGCGCACCTCCACCACCAGCCGCCGGTCGTCGCGGGTCAGCCACACCTCGGCCCGCCTCGCCCCGGCGTGCCGGGCGACGTTGCCGAGCGTCTCGGAGACCACGTACCAGGCGGTGGTCTCCACCAACCCGGGCACCGGGCGGGTCAGGTCGGCGTGCACGGTGACCGGGACGACCGACCGGGTGGCCAGGTCGCCGACGGCAGCGGCCAGGCCGAGTTCGGTGAGCTGCGGCGGGCGGATGCCCTGGACGATCCCGCGCAACGTCACCATCAGCTCCTTGGCCTGCTCGTGGGCCGCCGCGAGCGGCCCCGCCGCGGGGGAGTCGTCCGGCACGTCGAGGCGGGCCAGCCCGAGCTGGAGGGTGAGGCTGGTCAGGCGCGGCTGCACGCCGTCGTGCACGTCCCGCTCGACGCGGCGGCGCTCGGCCTCGTAGGCGCTCACCAGGCGGGCCCGGGACCGGGCCACCTCGCGCAGCGCCGTCGCGCCGGGCGCGTCGTCGAGCAGCCGGCGGGCCACCTCCGCCTGGACCGCTACGAGCAGCCCGGCCAGGTAGACCAGGGCCGGGACCGCGAGCAGGCCGGCGATCGCGTACGGCACCGCCTCGGCCGGGGAGCCGACAGTCGCCCAGATCAGCACGATCCGGTCCTCGCCGCCGGCCAGCCACGGACCGGCCACCAGCGCCGCGTCCAGCAACACGAGCACACCGAACATCGCGTACGCCAGCGGCACCGCCACCCCCAGCACGGCCAGGTACGCGGCCTCCCGCCACCCGGCGGCGGTGGTGAAGCGGGCAGCGAGCCCACGCCACCTCGGCGCGGTCACCGGGCGGTCGTCGGCCACGCCGAGGCGCCACCGCTCCACCGCCGCCACCGGCGCACCGGCCAGCGGGGCCAGCGCCACCGTCAGCAGCGCCAGCACGGCCAGCACCGCCAGCGCTCTCGTGTCGACCGGCCGGCCCTGCCGCAGCGCGCCGGCCACCAGCAGCAGTGGCGCGGCGACCACGGCGGCGCCGATCGTCGCCGCGCCGGCCAGGGGCAGCGTCGTGACGGCGTACGCGAAGGCCCGCCACGGCCACGCGGACAGCAGGTAGCGGCGACCGCGCAGCGCACCGGCCAGCCCTTGATCAACGGTCATGGCTCGACGCTAGCCAGGCCGCACCGCCCGGCCCAGCCGGCTGGACCCCGCTCTGCGGGTAGGTCTGGCCCTACCCCGAACCGGCCCGCCACGCCCCGTGCGCCGGGGCGCCCCGAGGCGGTGCACTCGGCGGGTGAGAAACCGTCTCGCGGGCGCCTGCTGGCTGCTCGCCACCGCGTCGTTCCTGGCCGCCAACGTGCTCGTCGGCCTGGCCTGGGAGCAACCCCGGTTCAGCTGGGCCGAGCACAACATCAGCGACCTCGGCAACGTCACCTGCGGCGTGTGGGACACCAGCCGGCCGCGTCCGGTCTGCTCGCCGTGGCACCCGGCCATGAACGCCGTGTTCGTCGGCGCCGGGCTGCTGCTCGCGCTCGGCGCGCCGCTCGCACACCGCGCGCTGCGCCCGGGCCGCGCCGCGGCCGTCGCCGTCGTGTCGATCGTGGCCGCCGGCTTCGGGTATGTGCTGGCCGGAGCCTATCCGGCGGACGTGGACGAGAACTTTCACGTGCTGGGCGCGCTGCTGGTCTTCGCGCTCGGCAACGCGGCGTTGTTCGCCGCCGCGCTCGGCCGGTCGCCGCTGCTGCGCGAGCTGCGGGCGGTCAGCGCCCTCCTGGGCCTGCTCGGGCTCGCCGGCACCGTGCTGTTCCTGTCCCGGGTGGACACCGGCATCGGGGTGGGCGGCATGGAGCGTGTCGCCGTGTTCCCGTTGTTCGCCTGGGTGACGGCGGCCGGGCTGCGGCTGCTCGGGTTACGTCGGTCCCGGCCCCTATCCTGACCGGATGGAGCTGGCGTTCAGCGGCGAGGTGTGGTTCTGGCGCGGCCCGGCGCCGTACCACTTCGTCACGGTGCCCGACGAGCAGAGCGCGGCGATCGAGGCCGCCTCCGCATCGGTCACCTACGGCTGGGGCATGATCCCGGTGACTGTGCGCATCGGCGGCACCGGCTGGCGGACGTCCCTGTGGCCCAAGGACGGCCGTTACGTCGTGCCGCTGCGCGTCGCCGCGCGCCGGGCCGAGGGGATCGAACTGGGCGACCGGGTCGACGTGCGGCTGACGGTGGACGTGTGAGCGGGACGGAGCTGGCCGAGGCGGGCCGGCTGCTCGCCGCCGCCCGGCGTCCGGTGGTGTTCACCGGCGCCGGCATGTCGGCCGAGAGCGGTGTGCCGACGTTCCGCGACGCGCAGACCGGCCTCTGGCAGCGGCACGACCCGCGGGAGCTGGCGACCCCCGCCGCGTTCCGCGCCGACCCGGCCCTGGTCTGGGGCTGGTACGAGGCACGCCGTCACGGGGTGCGCCGGGCCCGGCCGAACCCGGGACACCTGGCCGTGGCCGCGATCCGGGCCCGGCTGCCGGAGACCGTGGTGATCACCCAGAACGTCGACGACCTGCACGAGCGCGGTGGTGTGCCGGCTCCGGTACGCCTGCACGGCAGCCTGTTCGCGCCCCGCTGTTCGGCCTGCGCCCGCCCCGCGCCGCTGCCGTCCGACCTGCCGCCACCCGCCGGCCCGCCGGTCCAGCACGCCGGGCCGGAACCGCACGCGCCGGCACCGCCGGACGGGCCGCTGACACCGCCCGCCTGCGCCGGCTGCGACGCGCCGGTGCGTCCCGGGGTGGTGTGGTTCGGCGAGGCGCTGCCGGAGGCCGCGCTGAGCGCGGCCGTCGAGGCGGCGTCCACGTGCGACCTGCTGCTGACTGTCGGCACCTCGGCGCTCGTCCATCCGGCCGCCGAGATCCCCCTCGTCGCGGCCCGCCTCGGTGTCCCGGTGGTGCAGGTGAACCCGGTGCCGACGCCGCTGGACGCGATCTGCGCGGTGAACCTGCGCGGCCCGGCCGGCGAGGTGCTGCCCGCACTGGTCCGCGCCGCCTGGCCGGACGCCATCTGACCGCCCGGCCCCGCCGCGCCTAAGGGGTGAGCGTCACGCGTCGCGCGGCGCCCGCTTCGGGAAGACGGTGTAGGCGACCGGCCAGAACACCAGCCAGGCGGCCATCACCACGGTGAGCCGGCCGGCCCAGGCCCACAGCTCGGCGGTGCGGTCGGTGTCGCCGACCACGGCGATGCCGGCGAGCAGCACGGCGCAGGCGACCGCCCAGCCGAGCATGCCCTTGCCCCACTCGCGCCACTCGTACCGGGCCCGCGCCATCCCGTACCGGGGTGCCCGGCGTGGGGGAGGGCCGCCGGCGAACCGGTGCGCGAACCGCTGGTCGGCCCAGCGCACCATGCTGTGCCCGAACGCCACCGAGAACCCGAGGTACGCGGCGGCGAGGCCGTGGGCGAACGTGGCGGTCGCGCCCCGGCGCAGGTCGATCATCGTGGCGGCCAGCAGCACGAGGTCGACCACTGGCACGGCGATCAGCAGGGCGGCGCCGAGGCGGGGCCGTCGCAGCGGGTAACGGGCGATCAATCCGGCGAGCAGCACCACCCAGAACGCCACCTCGCATCCGACGATCACTGCGACGAGCATGCGGCCCCCTTTTTAGTACGCTGTGCGATAACCGTAACAGCGGCCGTCAACGAGGTTCCGGAGGGGCCCGTGCCCAAGATCGTCGACCACGACGCGCGCCGTGCCGAGCTGGCGCGGGCGATGTGGCGGGTCGTCTACCGCGACGGCGTCGGCGCCGCCACGGTGCGCAGCATCGCCGCCGAGGCCGGCTGGTCGCCGAGCGCGCTGCGGCACTACTTCGCCACCCAGACCGAGCTGCTGGTGTTCGCCATGGAGCACGTGCAGGCCGAGGCGGCCGAGCGGATCGCCACCGGCGACCGCACCGGCAGCCCGCGTGAGGTCGCCCAGCGGATCCTGGAGCAACTGCTGCCCCTTGACCGCCAGCGCGTCCGTGAGGCCGAGGTGTGGCTGCTGCTCGCCGCGCGCGCCCAGAGCGACCCGGTCGCGCGGGCCCGGACGGCCGAGGCGGACGACGGCATCCGCCGTGCCGTCGAGTTCGCCGTCACGCTGGTCACCGGGGAGCCGGTCGCCGACCAGGACGCCGTCGCCCGGCTGCACGCCCTGCTCGACGGGCTCGCGTTGCACACGCTGCTCTACCCGGACCGGATGCCGCCCGGGCGTGCCCGGGAACTGCTCGGCGCGCACCTGGACGCGCTCGCCGCGTCCTGACCGCCTCAGTCGCCCGGCGGGCGGCCCATCGCCGCGCCCAGCTCGGCGCGGCTGGCGATGCCCAGCTTGCGGTAGACCCGGGCCAGGTTGGCCTCCACGGTCTTCGGGCTGATGTAGAGCGCGTCGGCGATGAGCCGGTTGGTCTGGCCCCGCGCGGCGAGCCGGGCGACCCGCTCCTCGGTGGCGGTCAGCGCCGTCGGTGCCGGGGTGCGGGCGCCGACGCGGCCCAGCTCCGCCCGCGCCCGGTCGGCGAACGCGGACGCGCCGAGCGCGTCGAACTCGGCCACCGCCGCGTCCAGCGCCGCCCGCGCCTCCCGCCGGCGACGGACCCGCCGGTACGCGCGCCCGGCGGCGAGCAGGCAGCGGGCCCGGTCCAGCGGCAGCACCGTCTCCGGCACCGCCGCCCGGGCCTGGGCCAGCGCGTCCAGCGCGTCGCCCGGGTCCGCGCCGGTCGCCCCGGCCAGCAGCACCCGGCTGCGGGCCAGCCCGAGCGTCGTCCACGGGCGCGGCAGCCGGCGGTGGCGGCGGGCCAGCCGGTCCAGCGCGGCGTGCGCGGTGTCCAGGTCACCGGCGCCCACGCACGCCTCGATCCAGTCGGGTTCGAAGCGCTGCCCCAACGGTTCGGCGATGCCCGACCCGTCCAGGTCGGCGGCGAGCGCGCCGTACGCCGTCGCGGCGGTGGCCCACTCGCCGGAGGCCAGCGCCACCAGGCCGGTGAGCTGGTGGTGCAGCCGGCGGCTCCACGCGTCGCCGAGGTCGTCGTCGCGGCGCAACCCGTCGGCGGCGGCGCCCGCCCGCGCCAGCCGTCCCCGGTGCGCGTCGAGCATGCCGGCCAGCCAGCTCTCGCCCACCAGCCCGGTGCCCAGCTGCTCACCCAGATCCCGCGCCGCGGCGATGTGCGTGCCGGCCTCGGCGAACCGCCCGGCCAGCAGTTCCGTCTCGCCGAGGTGGGTGAGCACCTCGTGCCGCAGCGGGTCGTCGCCGCGCGCCACCGCCAGGTCCAGCATCAGGTGCAGCCGGGCCCGCGCCCGGTCGTGGTCGTCGACCGCCTTCCACCAGATCGCCGGCACCGAACCGGCCAGGTAGGACGGTTCACCCGCCTCCAGTGCCAGCGCCCGTTCCAGCAGGTCGACGGGGGCCGGGCCGCCGGCGCGTACCTCGTGGAAGAACAGCAGCAGCAGCGCGGCGGTGAGCAGCGGGCGGTGCTCGTCCCGGTCGGACAGCCGGGTGATCGCCGCGCGCGCGTGCCGGCGGGCGGTCTCCGGCTGGTCGTGGAACATGGTCAGGTGGGTGTGGATGCGCCCGGCCAGGTCCCCGTCCGGCCCGGCGGCGGCGAGCGCCTGCTCGGCCACGCGCACGGCGGTGACCAGGTCGTCGGCGCACCAGGCGACGAGCGCGCGCAACAGCAGGGCCTCGCCCCGCTCGGCGCCGGTCAGCTCGCCGGCCGCCGCCTCGGCGGCCCGGCCGGCCGCCGCGTAGTCGCCGCTGTCGATGCGGCACTGCACCGCGTCGAGGCGGCGCCGGTTCCGGTCGGCGGTCGCCGCCGGCGGGGTCAGCTCGGCCGCCCGGTCGTACCAGTCGGCGGCGAGCGCTGACGCGCCGCGCAGCCGCTGCCGGGCCGCCGCGGCGGCCAGGTCGGCGGCGACCGCGGCGTCCGGCGTGACGGTGCACCGGGACAGGTGCCGGGCCCGCTCGTCGGGGTCGGCGACCGCGTCCGCGAGCAGCGCGTGCAGGCGCCGCCGGGCGCCCGGCGGGATGCTCTCGCGCACCGCCGCCGCGTACCGGGGGTGCGCGAAGTCGATCCGGCTCGGCGCGACCACCACCAGCCCGGCGTCCTCGGCCGCGTCCAGCGCCCCGGCCGGCACGCCCGCCGCCGCCAGGTCCCGCGGCGTCGGCACGGTCAGCAGCGCGGCCAGCCGCACCGCGTCCCGGCTCGGGCCGGGCAGCGCCCGCAGCGTCTCGGCGAGCAGCAGGCGCAACGACGACGGTACGGGGAGGTCCTCGTCGTGCGCGGGCGGGCGGGGCAGCCGCAGCACCGCCCGGGCCAGTTCGATGGCGAGCAGTGGGTTGCCGCCGGCGTCGCGGGCCAGCCGGTCGGTGAGCGGGCGGCTGAGCGTGCCGCCGAGCCGGGCCGCCAGGACGCGGTGCAGGTCGGGCGGGGGGAGCGGTGGCACGTCGGCGCGTAGCAGCCGGTGCCGTCCGGCCGGGTCGTCGTCAAGCCCGAGCGGCACCGGGACCGGCGGGCTGTCCCCGGTGCGGTGGGTGGCCAGGACGGCGGGCCACCGGGTCAGCCGGCGCAGCGCGAACCGCAGCGCCCGGGCGCTCGGCGGGTCCAGCCACTGCGGATCGTCGACCGCGAGCAGTACCCGGGGCGCGCCGGTGACCGCCGCGTCGAGCAGCGTACGGGTGGCCGCGCCCACCGCCCGCTCGTCCACCGCGCCGTCGTGCTCGCCGGTCAGCAGCACCATGTCGGCGGCGACCCGTTGCGGCGCGGGCAGCCCCGGCAGGGCGTCGGCGAGCGGGCGCAGCACGTCGGCCAGCGCCGCGTACGGCAGCGCGGTCTCCGCCTCGGTGGGCGCGGTGGACAGCACCCGCCAGCCGGCCCGCCCGGCGTGGGCGACCACCGCTCGCCACAGCGCGGTCTTGCCGATGCCGCTCGGACCGTCGAGCAGCACCGGCGTACCGGCGGTCAGGGCACGCCACACCCGCTCGACGACCGCGTCGCGGCCGACCAGTGCGGCGTCCATGGCGGGATGGTGGCACAGCCGCGCCCCCGAACCCAGCGTCGGCGCGGCCTAGCCCGGAAGCTGTCCGCATATCGAGACGGGCGGGATCACCTCCTGGTTGCGGTAGACGTCGGCGCTCCAGCTCGGCCCGCCCGCCGCCACTATCGGCGGTATCCGTGGCGCCCGGGACGGGCTGAGCAGGCTGAGGAACTTGTTGATCACCTGGACGACGGGTTCGAGGATGCGGTAGCCGATGCCGAACCGCGCCCGCACACCGAGCCCGACGCCCCGGCACAGCGCGTACGGGGCACCGAGCGCGGAACCGATCGTGGCACCGTACGAGGTGACCAGCTCGAACCAGATCCCGGCGGTGAACAGGAACGCGCTGATCCCCATGGTGAACCGCACGCCGTGCCGGACGACCAGTCCCATCACACCCACCGGCACGCCGGTGAGCGAGTCGAGCAGGCCCACCCGGCGGGCGAAGCCCTCCGTCACGCGCGAGCCCACCTGGCCGCCTGCGTAGCCGAACCCGAGCTTGCCCGCGAGCGCGTACTCGCCGGCGCCGCGGAACGTGCCCCGGCGCGCGCCGAACGCGGTGGCCACCTCGAGCGTCTGGTTCACCGTGAACGACAGCGGCAGGCCGGCGACCAGCCCGATCGGGAACGCGATGTCGACCGGGACCGGGAACGTGCGGCGGTGGTTCTGCCCGCCGTCGACGCCGGCGGTGAAGTCCACCCGGATGCCGAAGCCGCCACCGATCTCCAGTTCGGCCCGGTTCACCCGGCCGGCGCCGATGGCCAGGTGGAACGACGCGGTGGGCCGCCCGACCGTCAGTGTCACGGTGCCGGCCAGCCGGAGCCCGCCGTCGTCGTACGTGAAGTGCGTGCCGACGCCACCGGCGCAGCAGAACGTCCGTACCCGGTAGCCGTGGGCGGTGGCGCCCGCCTGCCCGCCCGGCGCGGGTGGCGGCTGCGCGGGCGTGACGGCGAGCGGACCGGAGCGGCCGAGCGTGCCACCTGCCGCCGCGACCTCCCGGGTCCACGACGGCTCACCCGCCACGTAGACGGTCGGGCGGTCGAGCGTGACGGCGTCGCCGCCGAACGTGCCGTCCCGGATCACCTCGGTCAGCGTGACCGGCCCGATCGTGACGACCAGGTCGCCGCCGTCCTCCGCCAGGTCGAGCACCCGGCCCACGCCGCGTCCGGTGAGGAACATGACGCGGCCGGGCGCGAGCCGGTCGGCGTCCCGCGCGTCCGGGTCGAGCCGCCAGGTCAGCCCGTCCGGGCTCACCGACCGCACGGTCCGGCTGCCGCCACCGACCAGCACCACGTCCGGTTGCAGCGTGACGTCCTTGCCCGGCGCCGGGGCCTGCCCGTATCGGGTCTGCTCCCCGTCGCCCGCCTCGGCCGGGCCGGGCGCGGGACCGCCGCCGCAGCCGGTCACCACGAGCAGCACCGCCACTCCGGCCGCGAGCAGACGACGGCCACGCACCGGCCGCCTCACATCCGGCCGGCGACGGTACGGGCGAGCCGTTCCAGCGGCGCCTTGTTCTCCTGCGGGTCGTTGAGCCGCACCAGCCGCACCGCGACCCACAGGTCGCCCTTGCGCAGGAAGAACGCCTCATAGGTGAGCAGCGCCTCGTCGGCCACGCCGGGCAGCTCGCGGATCTCGTGCCCGAGCTGCCGTTCGATGTCGAGGTACTTCTTGGCACCCTCGCCCACGAACGCCTCGACCTGGGCGGTCGGCCCGCTCGTCGGCCCGGTGTAGGTGCAGGACTGCCCAGCCACCACCGGTTCCTCCAGCGGCGTGCCGGCGAGGCGCTCGGCGTCGTCCTTCGACACCAGCGTGCACGCCTGCGGCGCATCGGCGGCGCCGTCCACCGGTTCGGCGCTCGGCTCGGCCGGCGCCGCCCCGGTCGGGTCCGCGACCGGCGTGCCCGTACCGGGTGCGGCGCCACCGGCAGCCGGCGGTTCGTCGCCGCCGCAGCCGGCGGACGCGGTGAACAGGATCGCGGCCAGCGCGAGCGCTGTCAGTCGGCGGGTTCGCATGGCTGCCCCGCTCAGGCCGGGATCGCGTCGAGGGCGCGACGCAGGATCTGTTCGTTGCCGGCCGTGCCGCCGCCGAAGCTGCTGATGGTCACCGTGTACGTGCCCCTGCCGTCGATCAGCACCGCCTCGCCGCGTACGTCCTTGACCGCGAGGTAGCCCCGCTCGCCCCGGTCCAGGTCGACGACCTTCTCGTACTGCTGGCCGGCCTGCTCGTGCTGGTAGTCGTAGGTGGCCTTGCCGGCGGTGGCCGAGGCCGTGGTGACCGCCAGCTGGGCGATGCCGTCGCCGAACGAGCAGTTGCCCTCGTCGCGCAGCTTCCGGTCGACCAGTTCGGAGACCTGGGCGGCGGTGAACGGGCACGGCGGCCGGACGTCGTCCACCGCACCCGCGTCGGCGTCGCCGCCGTCCTCGCCCGCCACGGAGTCGGCCGAGCCCCCGTCGAGCACGTCGCCGCCGGAGTCGCACCCGGCCGGCGCCAGCAGGGCGAGCAGCACCAGGGGCAGCGCCAGGCGGGCGCGGTGGAGGCGGGCGGTCCGGGCCGGTGTGAGCGCGTCAGTTGCCATGCCAGCGACGCTAGGCGCGACGTCACCGCCCGTAATCGGGGGTTTCCCTATGCGGTGACCTTGCCGACGGCCTCGCCCGCACCGGCGGGTGGCGCGTCCGCGCCGCCGCGCCGCCCCACCCGGATGGCGAGCCGATCCACGTAGCCGACCATGAGCGCGACGAACAGCAACACGAACAGGATCAGCATGGGCAGCGGCAGGACCAGGCCCAGCGGAAGCTCGCCCCCGGCGCCGAAGGCGCGGCTGGCGATCATGTTCACCAGCGCGGGAGCGGTGAGGCTGTCCGGGCCCCGGCCCACCAGCGTCGCCCACAGCGGCGACTGGGCGTGCGTCAGCCAGGTCGGCAACGCGGTCACGGCCAGCATCGGCAGCGCCGGCAGCAGCAGCGTACGGCCGGCGCCACCGCCGGAGCGCCACCGCTCGTGCTGGCCCCGGAACAGCAGCGTGAACGCGAACAGCGCGGGCACCGACAGCCAGGTGGGCGGCACCAGGCCGAGGAACAGGCCCAGCTGTTCGCGCTCCATCGTGCGTTCGAAATTGGCGATGGCCAGCGGGCCGGCACCGACGAACAACCAGGGCGCGAACGGCACCAGCAGCAGTTCGCTCCAGCGTCCGAGCGGTCGCAGCGCGCCGATCCCGAACCCGGCCAGCGCGGCGAGCGTGACCGCGACGAGTGTGGACAGCAGCGGCGGCACCCAGGTGTTGGCGAACAGGTTCGACGTCTCGACCCCCTTGGGCAGGGGCCCGGTGTCGGAGGAGAGCTTCCCCAGCCACGGCGACAACGCCCAGACGGTCACGCCGAGGACGACGACGAGCGCGACAGCGGTCAGGCCGACCAACAGCGGACGGCGGCCGGAGTAGGACTCCGCCTCCCGGTCGGCCGGGCGGTCCCGCCAGCCGTCGAACTCGATGCGCAGACGGGTGGCCAGGATGAGCGCCACCGCGGCCAGCCCGAGCAGCCCGAGCAGCACCAGCAGCAGCGTTGACGTGGCGGACCCGACACCGAAGCGCATCGTCCGGAAGGTGGTCTGCGCGGCGGCGAACACCGGCGTCGCCGTGTCGTCGCCGTGCGGCCCGCCGCCGGTCAGGATCGTCGGGGCGGTGTAGGTCTGCAGGGTGGCGGCGAGGACGCCCAGGCCGAGCAGCCCGCCGACGGCCAGCATGGCGGGCGCGGGCCGCTGGTCGGGGTCGCGACGGCGCAGGGCGCTGAGGTAGAGCGTCGCGGCCACCGCCACGACCACCCCGAACGTCACCTGTGCCAGCGACGTGGCGAGGAACGTCCGGGGGGACTGCAGGTTCTGGGTGAGGGTGCCGTTCTCGATGTCCTCGGCGCGCCGGCCGAGGAACACCGCGACCGGCGCGTACGCGGCGAGCGGCAGAGCCAGCACGCCCCGGGTGACAAGGCGTGCGACCCGGCCGGCCCGGTCGGCGAGGACGGCGAGCAGCGGCGCGGCGAGCAGCGCCACCACCAGCGGGATCAGCCCGAGCAGCACCGCGAACCCGACCTGGCCGACGAACCCGGAGGTGAAGGCGGCCTCGTAGTTCGCCGTACCGACCGACTCGCCCGAGCTGCGCGGCCCGTCACCCTGGAAGCTGCGAGCCACTGTGGACAGCGCCGGCAGGACGTACGACCAGATCCAGGCGATCGCCGCCGGTACGATCAGCGCCAGCCCGATCAGGGTCCGGCCCGTACTGTTCGGCTGTGCGGTCGGGGGCACTGGCGCTGTCGCCTGCGGCGCTGCCGGCTGGCTCATCTGGACATCCCCTCGAAGATCGACGATCACGGCCGCCGCGACGATAACCAACCCCGTCAACGTCGGCAGCGCAACCGGCCCACGACCGCGGGGGCGGCTACTGTCGCAACCGTGCGGACCAAGCAGGAGCTGTCGACGGCGATCCGGGAACGGCGGCGGGCGGCGCTCGTGGTCAACGCCCACTCCCGCCGTGGCCGGCGGCTCTACGACACCGTCCACTCGCGCCTGCGCGCGGCCGGGTTCACGCTGCTCGGCGCGTACCCCGTGGACCGGCCCGGCGAACTGGACCGGGTGCTCGCCGAGGCCGCCGGGCTGGGCCCGGACCTGCTTGTCACCGGCGGCGGCGACGGCACCGTCGGCGCGGCGGCCCGGCTGCTCGCCCACCGGGACGTCGCGATGGGCCTGCTGCCGCTGGGCACCACGAACAACTTCGCCCGCACCGTCGGCGTCCCCCTCGACCTGGACGCCGCGATCGGCATCCTCACCGACGGGAAGGTGATCGACGTCGACCTGGGCCTGATCGGTGACACCCGGTTCACCAACCACGTCGGGATCGGGCTGTCCGCCGACATCATGCGGGCCGCGCCGCCGCGGCTGAAACGGGTCGCCGGGCGGCTCGCGTATCCGCTGACCGGGCTGGGGCTGCTGGCCCGGCACCGGCCGCTGGCCGTGACGGTCCGCGCCGAGGGCCGCGAGCACACCTTCACCACCCACCAGGTGTACGTGGCCAACGGCGGCTTCCACGCCGGCCGCCCGATCACCGCCGACGCCACCGCCGATGACCGGCTGCTGGTCGCGTACCCGGTGGGTGGGCCGACCCGGCGCGGGCTGCTGCGCGAGACGGCGCGCAACGCGGCGGCCGGCCACCGCCGCACGCTCGGCGAGGAGCCGTTCCTGGCGGTACGCCAGCTGTGGCTGGACACCGACCGGCCGGCCCGCATCGAGGTCGACGGCGAGCCCTACGGGCGGACCCCGGTCCGCATCGGCCTGGACCCGAACGCGCTGCGGCTGATGGCCCGCCCGGACAGCCCGGATCACTGACCGGTCAGATACCTGGCGCTCTGGTCGGCGACCTCGCCGTACTCGGCCGGGAGTTGCCCGACGACCTGGGCGTAGGCGGCCGGGTCGACGGCGTCGCGCAGCACGTCGAACACCGCGGTGACCCCGTCCCGGGCGGCGTCGGCGTCCACGTCGGCGCGCCCGCTCACCCGCTCCACGAACACGTCGAGCCCGAACGGCTCGGCGTCCTCGACCGGGCCGAACGCGTACGCCCGGAGCGCCTCCGGCAGCCGGTCCGCGAGGTCGCGGGCCTCCCCGCCGTCGATGCGCTCGGCCAGCGTGGTCAACGTGGCCCGGGTGATCGCGGTGGCCTGCTCGGTGGACGCGCCGCACCGCTGGGCCACCGCGTCGATGAACTGATCATGGTCCATCTCGCCGCCTTCCTCCGCCGGGAGTGCGGGATTCCCGCCCTGGACCTCCGCAAACGGCCGGTCAGCCCTCGGGGTGCCGGCGTCGCCGAGCCCGGGTAGCGTGCAGCGCGAACCCGCAGCGAGGAGGCCCCGACAGTGCAGCCGACGACCGTGGACGTGCCCACCCCGGACGGGACGGCCGACGCCTATCTGGCCGTGCCGGAGGCCGCCGGGCCCTTCCCGCCCGTCCTGCTGTTCATGGACGCGTTCGGGCTGCGGCCCCGGGTGGCGGAGATGGCCGCCATGATCGCCGCACGCGGCTACGTGGTGCTGGCCCCCAACCTGTTCCACCGCTCCGGGCGCGCGCCGCTGGTCGACCTCGGCGCGCTCGCCGACGACAGCCGCCGGGCCGCCCTGTTCGAGCGGATCGGGCCGATGATGGCCGCGTTGACGCCGGATGCGGTGGCCCGCGACACCGTCGCCTACCTGGACTTCCTCGCCGCCCGCCCGGATGTCGCGCCGGGCCCGGCGGTGATCACCGGCTACTGCATGGGTGGCACGAACGCGCTGCGCGCGATCGAGGCGCTCCCGGACCGGATCGCCGCGGTGGCCGCGTTCCACGCCGGGCGGGTGGTCACCGACGCCCCGGACAGCCCGCACCTGGCCGTCGGCGCGGTGACCGGCGAACTGTACTTCGGGCACGCCGACGCCGACCCGTCGATGACCGCCGAGCAGATCGCCACGCTGGAGAAGACGCTGGACGCCGCCGGGGTGACCTACCGTTCCGAGGTGTACGCCGGCGCCCGCCACGGCTACACCCAGTCGGACACCCCGATGTACGACGAGCCGGCCACGCGGCGGCACTGGACGGCCCTGTTCGACCTGCTCGACCGCACGTTCGGGCGCTGACCCGCCACGGCGCCGGGAACCCGGGGGCGGCCCGCCGGCCCCGCACGCCACCGGGTGCCGACTGGCACCTGCCCGCGCCGCCGCGGCTGGCTAGCGTCGGCGTATGGACATCCGTCACGACGAGCCGGCCACGCGTTTCGCCGCGCTGAGCACCGCCCACGTCGCCGACGCCTGCCTGCGCGCCGGCGTCGCCGTCCGCTGCGCCCCGGCCGCCGTCGTCCCGGTGCTGCCCGGCCGGCGCCTGGCCGGCCCGGTGCGCCCGGCCCGGCACGCCGGCAGCGTGGACGTCTTCCTGGAGGCGATCGAGCAGGCCGCCGACGGGGACGTGCTCGTCGTCGACGACGGCGGGCGCACCGACCGGGCCTGCGTCGGTGACCTGGTGGTGCTGGAGGCGCGGGCCGCCGGCCTGGCCGGGCTGGTGGTGTGGGGCGCGCACCGCGACACCGCCGACCTGGTCGCGGTCGGCCTGCCGGTGTTCAGCCTCGGCGCCACCCCGAGCGGGCCGCTGGAACTGGACCCGCGCCCGGACGGGGCGCTGGAGAACGCCCGGGTCGGCCCGTTCACAGTCGGCCCGCGGGATCTGGCGCTGGCCGACGACGACGGCGTGCTGTTCGTACCCGCCGACCGGGCCGGGGAGCTGTTCGGCCTGGCCGAGTCCATCCGGGACACCGAGCGGCGGCAGGCCGACCGGATCCGGGCCGGGCAGTCGCTGCGCGAGCAGGTCGGGTTCGCCGCGTACCTGGCGGCCCGGACGGCCGACCCGGCGCTGACGTTCCGGGCGCACCTGCGCGCGGTGGGCGGCGCGATCGAGGAGTGACCCGGTCAGTCCGGCAGCCGGGGCGTTTCGACGCCGGGGTCGCGGCCGAGCAGCACGCCGCGGGTCAGCGCCCGTGATCCGAAGCGGTCCCGCACGGCGTCGACGGCGGCGTCCAGCGCCGGGCCGGGGTCGGCGATGAACGGCAGGGCGAGCTGCGTGTGCCCGCCGCCGAGGTTGCCCACCGAGACGCCGAGCAGCGTGACACCACGTTCCGCGATCTGCGGCAGCGCGGCGCGCAGCAGGTCACGGGCGGCGGTCCGCAGCGGCCCGGTCTGCGCGGTCGGCTCGTCGAGCGTGTGCGACCGGGTGGCCCGGGTGTAGTCGGCGAAGCGCAGCCGCAGCGTCACGGTGCGGCCGGTGCGCCGGGCGGCGCGCATCCGCCCGGTGACCCGGTCGACCAGGCCGGCCAGCACCGCGTCCAGGTCGGCGGGGGAGTGCGGCCCGCGTCCCAGCGCGTGCTGCGCGCCCATCGACGAGCGGCGGCGGCCCACCCGCACCGCCCGGGGGTCACGGTTGTGCGCCAGGGCATGCAGGTGCCGGCCGGCGCCCGCGCCGACCAGCGACACCACCGCCGGCTCGTCCAGCCGGGCCACCTGGCCGACGGTACGGATGCCGCGTTCGCGCAGCCGGGCGGCGGTGACCGGGCCGACGCCCCACAGCCGTTCGACAGGCAGCGGGTGCAGGAACGCCAGTTCCCGCTCCGGCTCCACCACCAGCAGCCCGTCCGGCTTGGCCACGCCGCTGGCCACCTTGGCGAGGAACTTCGTCCGGGCCACGCCGACGGTGATCGGCAGGCCTACCTCGCGGCGTACCCGCTCCCGCAGCGCGGCCGCGATGCCGGCCGGCGGCCCGGCGAGCCGCCGCAGCCCACCCACGTCGAGGAACGCCTCGTCGATGCTGAGCCCTTCGACGAGCGGGGTGGTGTGCCGGAAGATCTCGAACACCGCCCGGCTGGCGGCCGTGTACGCGGCCATCCGGGGCGGCACGACGACGGCGTCCGGGCAGAGCCGCCGCGCCTGCCGGCCGCCCATCGCGCTGCGCACGCCCCGGGCCTTGGCCTCGTAGCTGCACGCGAGCACCACGCCGCCGCCGACGATCACCGGCCGGCCGCGCAGCCGGGGGTCGTCGCGCTGCTCGACCGAGGCGTAGAACGCGTCCAGGTCGGCGTGCAGGATGGTGGCCTCGCTCGACACCTGGACATCTTCGCACAGGTGTTCGATTCGCGTGCGTAGCCTGCCCGGACACGGGCGGACGGCCGGCGGGAGCTCCCGCCGGCCGTCCGCATGACGTCACCGTCCGTAGACCTCGAACTCGTAGAGCGAGAAGCCGTACGAGGTGGCCCGCGTGACGCCGTACATCCGCACGTAGCGGGCGCTGACCGGGGCGAACGTCACGTTGTCGACGCCGCCGTTGCCGGTGGTGGTGCTGAACACCGGCTGCCAGGAGTTGCCGTCACCGGAGACCTCGATCCGGTAGCCGGTGGCGTAGGCGGCCTCCCACCGCAGCACCGCCCGGCTGATCGTGCGGGCCGAGCCGAGGTCCACCCGCAGCCACTGGTTGTCGTTGTAGCTGCTGGCCCACCGGGTGCCGAGGCTGCCGTCGACCGCCTTCGCCGGGGTGTTGCTGGTCAGGAACTGCGTGCTGGACGCGGTGGCGGTACGGCCCTGCGCCAGGTTGGTCACCGCGTCGCCCCGGCGCGCCGGGAACGAGACGACCTGCTGGTAGGTGGGCCGGTTCTGCCAGGCGATCAGCGGGTGGGTGATGCCGCCGAGCCCGGACTGGGCGATCGAGTCGGCGCACCACTGGTCGCCCGCCCCGCAGGACGAGTCGCCCGGGTAGACGGTGGTCGCCGGCGCCGCCGTGGCCTGGCCGAGCGTGTCGAGCAGCGCCTGCCGGCACGCGCCCAGGTTGCCGTTGCCGCAGTACGTGCGACCGAGCCCACCGGCCACCGGGTCGCCGAGCACGGCACGCAGGTCCTTGTCGACGTAGCCCCACCAGCCGTACTGGAACGACGAGCCCTTGTGCGCCTGGCCCTGCGCCGCCCAGTTCACGGTGCCGTCGCGGGCGCCGTTCTGGCCGCCCGAGGGCGACTCGTTGACCTGGAGGGCGCCGACGAGCGCGCCGTACAGGTCGGGGCCGAGGCCGGGGCGGAACTGGGCCGAGGCCAGCAGCGGCCACCAGGCGTCGAAGATCCGGATGGCGTCGGCATGCTGGTAGACCTTCGAGCCGGGTGACGTCTCCACCCGCCGCGACCCGGCCTGCTGCCAGGCCCGCAGCTTGCTCACCGCGGCGGCGAGCGCCGGGTCGGTGACCGGCGTGCTGTCGAGCACCCGCAGCAGTTCGCCGAGGACCTGCTGGCCGCGCAGGTCGGTCACCGCCGCCTCGGCGGTGATCCGGACGATGTCGGCGCGGCCGACCTTGCGCTGGGCGATGGCCGCGCGCACCGGACCGTCGAGCAGCTGGCCCCGGTGCACGGCGCCGTAGCTGAAGTTGCCGTCGGCCGCGCCGAAGTCGCGCGCCTGCTTGTTGTTCCAGCTGACGTAGTAGTCCTGGTTGACCGACTGCGGGTGGGCCGACGCCGGGGCGTACGTGGCGTCGT
This sequence comes from Micromonospora sp. NPDC048887, assembly GCF_040649715.1. Taxonomy (NCBI): domain Bacteria; kingdom Bacillati; phylum Actinomycetota; class Actinomycetes; order Micromonosporales; family Micromonosporaceae; genus Micromonospora; species Micromonospora sp. NPDC048887. The sequence continues at coordinate 134,469 of NZ_JBEZGA010000014.1, forward strand.
TGGTGTCCGGGTTCCAGCCGGCCCACTCGTACGCCGGCTCCGCCTTCGCGGGCAGGTTCGGGTCGAGCCCGGACGGGCGGACCGGGTTGGAGCCGGAGTTGTAGTACGCCGCCTCTGTCGAGTTGACGTAGAACCAGTTGAACGCGTACCCGACGCTGGTTGCGGACGTCTGGAACGCCGCCGCGCTGCCCATCGCCGCCGGGTCGTTGAACGCCTGGAAGCCGATCGCCGAGTCGGCCTCGTGCCGGTAGGTGGAGCGCAGCTTGGTGAACGCGGTGGGCTGCCCGTTCACCAGCCCCCGGTAGGCCACCAGCCCGTACTTGGTGCGCAGCGAGCGCAGCGTGTACGCGCCGGCCGGGGTGGAGTCGGCGAGCGTCGGCGACCAGGAGTTGCGCTTCTCCAGCACCTCCATCGCGACGCACTGGCCGCGGTAGAGGTAGCGGTTGGAGCGCAGCGTCGGCGCGCTGCCGTCGGTGGTGCACAGCGGCACCGCGTACGTGTCGGTCAGGTCCTGGGAGGCTGAGGTGGCGCTCCACGCGTAGTCCTGGCCGCGGCCGAGCAGCACGTAGAGGTTCAGCCCGGCGAACGCGGCGCCGCGCGCGCTGATCCCCGGCCCCTGGAGTTCCTGGAGCATGAGCAGTTGCGGCGCGAAGTAGCCGGTCTGCGGGCCGAACACGGCCACCGGGTTGCCGGTGGTGGTGTGCCGGCCGGAGACCACTACCGCGTTGGACATGCCGTGTGCCCGCAGGTTGGACAGGCCACCGACCAGGTCCTTGGTGGCGGCGCTGCTGCCGGTGCGGGCGGCGGCCCCGCCGGTGGCGTCGTACGCGAGCGGCTCGGCGACCACCGTGCCGGCGTCGGGCAGCACCGCGCTGGTGGCGCCGGGCGGCGTCGCGCCGTACGGGAAGCTCTGCCCGTCGTGCAGCGTCAGCACGGTCTCCGGGTCGTTCTGCGAGCGGAACGCCGCCCAGACCCGGTCGCCCTCGGTGGGCCCGTACTTGGCCCGGGCGGCCACCCGGACCAGCGCGGACTGCATCTCGCTGCCGCCGCCCCCGCCGAACAGCCCGCCGATGACACCGGCGGTGGCGATCAGGTCGGTCATGGTGAAGTGCTTCGGCTTCCCGGCGCCGGTGAGCACGTACTCGCCGGGGTAGTTGTCGTCGGCGATCGACTTGTCGATGTAGGCGTTGATGCCGGCGATGTAGTCGACCACGTCGGTGTAGAGCTGCTGGCCCCGGGTGCCCTTGAGGCGCAGCGCGTTCACCTGGGCCTGGAGGTCCGCCTCCGTGTAGGGCGAGTTGGCCCAGACGCTCTGCTCCAGTTCCCGGTTGCCGGGGGCGCCGCCGGCGAACGAGCTGACGTTGCCGCGGCCGACGTGCCGCAGCAGGTCCATCACCCAGAGCCGGTCCTGGGCGCCGGCGTACCCGGCGCCGAACATGGTGCCGGAGCGGGTGGTGCCGGTGACGTGCGGGACGCCGGTGGCCTTGTCCCGCACGATGGTGACGTCCGAGCGCGGCGAGATCGTGCTCTCGACCTGCCCGTCGGGGACCCCGAACGAGGCGTCGTTGTAGAAGTGGGCGATCTGCTCGTCGGTCAGCCCGGCGTAGTTGTAGACCAGGTTGGCGTACTCGTCGAGCTGGTCGCTTGAGTGCGCGGGGCGGGTGCCGAGCGCCTGGTGGGCCAGGATGCCGGCGAGCGTGGCGTTGCCGTTCTGCCCGGGGGGCAGGATGTCGGCGCACTGGCCGAGGCAGTAGTCGTCGGGGGTGAACGTGGTGGCGGCGAGCGCCGGTGACGGCGGGGTGACCGTCAGGACGCTCGCGGTGAGGGCGGCGGCGGTGAGCGCCGCGAGGCGGGCACGGATGGCGGGTCGTGGCATGGCGATCCTCCGGGGACGCGGAGTCGGGCCGTTCGGTACGCCCGGCTGACGGCGTCTCGGCCTCCGCGCCGGGCGTCGTGCCCGGAGGTGAGAATGACTCATATCTATCTGCGGGCAATGATCGACGCATCACCGGCGTCCGGGATAGCCGTTGTTCACCAGCTGTCAATGCCGACGTTTCGCCGCCTTCCGTCCCACAACGACACGGTGGGGGTGGCGCGTCGCCACCCCCACCGCTCTCCCCGCCGGTGCGCCGTCAGTGCTTGTGGAACGACTGGCGCACCACACCCCCCACCAGCGCGCACCAGGTGGTGGTGCTGATCTTGCCGTTGGGCGGTAGTCCGTGCAGGCGCTGGAGGTCCTTCACCGCCGTGCGGGTGGCGTGGTCGTACTCGCCGGTCGGGACGACCTCGGCGTAGCCCTTGGAGGCGAGCATGAACTGCGCGGCGGTCACCGGGATCCCGCTCGACTTCTGGTCCAGCTCCGGTGCCAGGGTCTCCCAGGTCGGCGCCGTGAGCGTGGCGTCGACGTCGACCGGGATGCCGTTGCGGGCCTGCCAGTCCTGCACCGCCGCGACGGTGGCCGCGTCGAACACGCCGGTGACCGGCACGGTGTAGCCCTGGAACGTCAGCAGGTACTGCGCGACCCGGACCACCGGCCCGCCGACGAAGCGCCAGATGTCCGGCCAGCGGCGGGCCGGCACGTCGCCCAGGTCGGTGCCGAGTTCCTTGAACACCGCGCGGCGCAGCGCCGGGAACTCGCGGTAGAACATCGCCCCCGGGCAGAGTGTGGCGCGGAAGTCCCAGTGGCCGAAGATGTCGTGCGCGTGCAGCCCGTACTGCCGGCAGATCGCGGTGCACAGCCGGGCGAGGGAGTCGAGCAGCTCCTCCGGCGGCGTCTCGGTGACGTACGTGCCCTCGTTCTCGATGCCGATGGCCCGCCCGTTCTCGCCCGGGCAGTGCGCGGCGATCATCTGCCGGTCACCGGCCCGCAGCCGGTCCAGGCTGCCGTGCCGTCCCTCCAGGACGTGACCGCCGCGGCTCACCGTGAAGTGCTGCCCGGTGTCGGACCAGCCGTTGCCGTCCATGTGGAGGTCCTGGCAGTCGCGGGCGAGCTGCTTGGCGTGCTCCTCGGAATAGTCGGTGACGTTCGGGAACGCCATGTGGTGCACGATGATCTTGTTGGTCGGGATCGCGCTCACCGAGAGCGGGTCGGCCGGCGGGCGAGCGGCCCACCCGTCGCAGCTGATGATCCAGTCGAGGTCCGCGCCCGGCGCCGCCTGCGCGGCGGCCGGCAGGGCGAGCTCGCTCCCGACGACCGCGACCGCGGCGGCGCCGAGGCCGGCCCGCAGCAGCGTACGGCGGTCCAGCTCGGGGTGGTCGAAGTGCATCTCGCCTCCTCGATGGCCCGACCCGCGCCGGGCGATGTAAAGGAACTGCAAGGAATGCGCGTGTGGTGGAGAATATTGCCAAGCGCGCGCGGTGCGCCAGAGGACAAAAGCGACGTTCGCCGGCCGTTCCTACCGCCGGAGTAGGCGATCTCACATCCGCTGACCGGGACGGACCATGTCCTTCCGCTACCTGCCGTGGCAGCCTGGGCCGATGCAGTCGCCCAGCCCGGCCGGGATCGTCGTGCTCCTCGCGGTGCTCGCGGCCGCCACCGCGTTCGGCTGGTGGCGCCGCCGCCACGACGGGCGGCTGCGCGCCGTCCGGAATCGCCCATCGACCGCTGCCGGGGCGCCGCACCGGGCCACCCTCACCGCCCTCGGGGTACGCCCCGGCGAGGTCACGCTGGTGCAGTTCTCCGCCCCGGTCTGCGCGCCCTGCCGGGCCGCCCGCCGGGTGCTCGCCGACGTCGCCGCCCGCCACGACGGCGTGACCGTGCTGGAGGTCGGCGTGGACGAACACCTCGACGCGGCCCGGGAACTGGACGTGTGGCGTACCCCGACCGTGCTGGTGGTGGACGCGGCCGGCCGCGTGGTGCGCCGGGCAGCGGGCGTGCCCGACCGCGACGACCTGACCGCCGCGCTCACCGTCGGAGCCGGGCGATGACCGGCGTACGGCTGACCCGCCGCCGGGTGGTGGACCACGGGCGGCTCGCCACGAGCCTCTGTGCGGCGGCGCGTCCCGCCTGACCGACCGCCCCCGCACGAACGGACCGACCCCATGCTGCTCGACCCCCGGGGACCGCGCTTCGCCGCCGTCCTCACCACAGCCGTCCTCGCGCTCGTCCTCGTCACCGGCTCCGGGCTGCTCCTGCTCGCCCAGGCCGTCGTGTTCGCGCTCACCGCCCTGAACCCGCGCCTCGGGCCGTACGGTCTGCTGTTCCGCGCCCTGGTGGCGCCCCGGCTGGACCCGCCGGCGGAGCTGGAGCCGGTCGCGCCGGTGCGTTTCGCCCAGGTCGTCGGCCTGGCCTTCAGTGTCGTCGGCGCGGCCGGCTGGTTCGCCGGGCTGCCCGCGCTCGGCCTGTCCGCCACCGGCGCCGCGCTGGCCGCTGCCTTCGGAAACGCCGCGTTCGGGCTCTGCCTCGGCTGCGAGGCGTACCTGGCGATCCGGCGGCTGGCCGGGCGCCCGCTCGCCGCCCGGGTGGCGGTACCCCCGCGCTGATGTTCCGCACGTACGCTGGCCCCGGCGGGATGGGGGAGTGGCATGGCGGGTCGTGGACGGCTGGACCGGCGTAGCCTGCTCGTCGCCGCGGGCGGGCTGGCGGTCGCCGGGATCGGCGTGCCGGTCGGGCTGGCCGCCACCAGCGACAGGCCGCCGCCCCCGCCGCGCGGCCGGCGGCCGGTCAGCATGGCGATGCACCTGCACGCCTCGTTCAGCGAGGGCGTGGCCAGCTACGCCGCCCACCTCGACCAGGCCCGCCGCAACGGCGTCGACGTGCTCTGGTGGACCGACCACGACTTCCGGGTCGCCGCCCACGACCACCGCCGCGTCGTCCACTTCGACGGGCCGGAGGAACGCGAGGGCGGCCTGGCCTGGACCTGGCAGCCGGCCACCGAGGGGCGCCTGTCCGCCCCGGCCGCCGACTTCGTGGACGTGCCGGACGCCCCCGACGGCCCGGGCCGCGCGCTGCGCCTCACCGCCGCCGGTGCCGGCACCCACTGGTACGCGGGCAAGGCGTGGAACTGGACGCACACCTCAAACATCTCCGACACCACACTGCACCTCGACGTACGCCCCGAGGCGGCCGGCCGGGACGCCACGCTCACCGTGGAGCTGGCGCTCTCGCACCACCCGGCCGGAACCGGCCGGCCCGCCGGGCAGCTCGTGCTGCGCTACCGCCTCGGCGGCGTGGACACGACCCGGCACACGGTCGACGGCCGGCACGGCACTGTGGAACTGCCCGCCCCGGCCGGCGCCTGGCGGCGGCACACGTTCGACCTGCTCGCCGACGTACGTCGGCTCTGGCCGGACCTGGTCGCCGGGGACAACTCGCTGCGCGGGCTGCGCCTCGGCGTGACGGTGGCCGGTGGCGCGCGCGGCGCGTACCTGGTGGACCGGCTCGTCTTCGACCGGGCCCGCCGCGCCGGGCAGGCGGGCGAGGAACTGCGCGCCGAGGTGCTGCGCGGCTACGACGGCGCGTATCCCGGCGTCACCCACCACCGCGCGTACGAGGTGTCCATGGTGCGGCACCTCAACTGGTTCGGCGGTGACGGCACGCTGCCGCGCTTCCCGTCCCCGCCGTACCGGGACAACGACGTCGACGCCACCGAGAGGATGGTGGAGTTCCTGCACTCGCACGGCGGCGTGGTCTGCTGGAACCACCCGCTGGACGCGGAGCGCCGCGAGTCGCTGGCCCGGCTGCTGGTGAGCCGCGACGCGCTCGGCGTCGACCTGATCGAGATCGGCCGGAGACCGGTCGAGGACCACCTGTGGGCGTACGACGTGGCGGCCCGCAACGCGATCCCGCTCACCGCCGTGGGAGTCACCGACGACCACGACGGCACCGACTGGCGGGCCGGCCGGGACCGGAACGTCACATCGGTCTGGGCGGCCTCGACCGGCCGGGACGACCTGGTCGCGGCGCTGCGCGCCGGGCAGGCGTGGTTCGCCGACCTGGCCGGCTACCGGGGCGCGCTGGACCTGGAACTGGGTGGCCGCAGCGCCATGGGCGCCCTCGCCGTGCTCGCCGAGGAGGCCGTCACGGTGCGGCTGCGCGCCACCGACCTGCCGGCCGGGGCCACGCTGGAGACGGTCACCGGCGCGGTCGACCGGGCCGGTGTCGCGGACCCGACACCGGCTGTCCGGGTCGGGCAGGTTGCCTGGCGGCAGTTGCGGCAGGGCTGGCACGACCTGCCGGTGCGCGTCGGCGCCGGCACGTACGTGCGTACCCAGATCCGCGACCGCGACGGGGAGATAGTAGGCGCGAGCAACCCCCTCTGGCTGCTCCGCACCCCTCCACCCGCAGGCATCCCCCCAGCCCGCCGCTTCTGACCGCCCCCGGTCCCAGCCCGTCGACCATGAAGGTGGCGGCGATCTCCGTCCTCTTTGTCCCCGGCCAACTTCATGATCAACGAGGTGAGGGTGGTTGCCGGGGTGTGGTACTCGTGGCGGTGTGTCCGATAACGACCAACTGCCGTGCGGTGCCGCGCCGTACCGGGAACCGGGCGCCGACCGGCGTCCGGAAGCAGCCGTTGCGGCGATGGCCGACGGCCGTGGCGCGGTGAGAATGACGACCGAGGCGGCACCCGACATCCGCCCGTGGGACGCCGTGGAGTCTGTCGCATGAGCGGCTGGGAACTGTCCGGATACACGCCGGTCCGCCGGCTCGGCGCCGGCGCGTCGGGCAGCGTCGTGCTCGCCACCCACGACCCGACCGGCACCCCGGTCGCGATCAAGTACCTGGTCCGCGACCTGGGCGCGGACTCGGCGTTCCGGACCGCGTTCCGCACCGAGGCCCGGCTGCTCGGCGAGATCGACGACCCGCACGTCAGCCGCCTCTACGAGTACGTGGAGAGCCCGCACGGCGCGGCCATCGTGATGGAGCTGGTCGACGGGGTCTCGCTGCGCCAGATGCTTCGCGAACACGGCCCGACCACGCCCGAGGCCGCGCTCTGCGTCCTCAAGGGCTCGCTCGCCGGCCTGGCCGCCGCGCACGCCCACGGAGTCGTGCACCGTGACTACAAGCCGGAGAACGTCCTGGTCACCGGCACCGGGCTGAGCAAGCTCGCCGACTTCGGCATCGCCATGCCGATCGGCCAGGGCTCCGGCGCCACTGTCTCCGGCACGCCCCGCTACATGGCCCCCGAGCAGTGGACCGGCGCCCCGGCCAGCCCGGCGTGCGACGTCTACGCCGCCACCGCCACGTTCTTCGAGTGCCTCACCGGCCGGCCCCCGTACCAGGGGCCGGACCTGCTCTCCCTGCGCGACCAGCACGCCGGCGCACCGATCCCCGCCGAGGCGGCGCCCCCGCCGGTGCACGAGCTGCTGCGCCACGGCATGGCCAAACGCCCCGACGATCGCCCGCCGACCGCCGAGGCGTTCCTGGACCTGCTGGAACGGGTCGCCGGCATCGGGTACGGCCCCGACTGGGAGGAACGCGGGCTGCGGGAGCTCGCCCGGCGGGCCGCGCTGCTCGCCGCGCTGTGGCCGTTCCCCGAGCGGGCCGGGGGCGCCACCGCCGTCGCGCACACCGAACTCGGCACGACCACCGGCCGGGGCGGACGGTTCCGTCAGGGCCGCGCCCGTACCGCTCTGGCCGCCGGCACCCTGGTCGCCGCCGCCCTGGCCGGTGGCGCCGGCTACAGCTACGCCGCCAACGACGGCACCTCCGCCGCCGGTCCCACCGGCCCGGCGAGCGCTGCTCCCGCCACCGCCGCCGGCACGCCCGCACCGGACCCGACCGGCTCCGAGACACCCAGCCCGTCGCCGACACCCGGCCCGGCCACCGCGGCCGCCGCGCCGCCACCGCCCACGCCGGACCGGACCGGAACGCCGACCCGTACCGGCACGCCCACCCCCAGCGCGTCGCGCAGCACCAGCCCGCCGCCGGACGTGACAGCGCCGGTCGTGGACGGCGTACGCGCCGACCCGGGGGAGCTGGACCCGAAGGGCTGCCCCTACGGCGCCAAGAGCAGCACCGTCACCGCCACCGTCACCGACGACCGCAGTGGCGCGGCCGCGCTCACCGTCACCTTCGGCTACACCCTCGACGGCGCCACCGGCACGATCCGGATGTCCGCCACCGGGCGCGGCGTGTTCACCGGCACGCTCGGCCCGCTGTCCACGCCCAGGAGCAGCACCCGGATCCCCGTCCGGGTCACCGCCGCCGACGCCGCCGGCAACACGACCACCTCGGCGTCACCTGTGTATGTGACGCTCTACCACGACTGCACCCCCGGCTAGGAGTACGACAGTGCCCACCGTCCCGCACCGCAGCCCGTCCCGGGGAACCTCCGCGTGACCCGCCCCGACGAGCCCACCGAGGCGCTGCCCACCCGCGCCCTGCCGATCACCGGTGACGCGGACACCGCCGAGCCCACCGTCGACCTGGTCCGGCCGCGAGCCGACGCCGACTCGACGGTCCCGCTCGCCGTCACGCGGGCGGAGCAGACCGCCGAGAAAGCGGAGCCGACAGTGCCGCTCGTCGTGGAGCGGGCGGAGCCGCCCGCCGGCGGTGCCGAGCCGACAACCGTGCTGGTAATCGACAACGCGGAGCCGACCGTCCGGCTCGCCGTCGACACCCCGGCGGCGACCGGCAGGTCGGAGCCCACCGTCCACCTCCCCGGGGCGGCGGGTGACCAGCCACCGACCGCCGAACCCACGGTCCACCTGACGGCGATCCCCGGCGGGGACGACCGCACCGCAGACCTCGCCGCCCCGGCCACGCCGACGCCGCCCGATGCCGAGCAGACCGTGCACGTGCGCCCAGGCCGGGCAGACGACGCGGGCGAGGCGACGGTCCAGATGCGCCCGCCAGCCGGAAACGCGACCGGGCAGGCCACCGTCTACCCGCGCCCGACGGGGCGTCCCGGCGCGGAACCGACCGCATCATGGCAGCCCACCGCCTCCTGGCAACCCACCGGCGGGCCGCCTCGGGGGCACCACTCCGGGACGGCGGCGACGGACGGCGGGGCGTACCCGGATCGGACCGGCGACGCGCGGGCGGTGAGTGGCGGGCCGGCTCCGGGTGGCGAGCTGCGCTTCGGTCCGGGCGTGCCGGCGACGCCGCCGCCCGCGCCGCAGTGGCCCACCGCGCCCCCGATCCGCACGCGTCCGGTCTGGCGACGCGTCGTCTCGGTGCTGTCCACGCTGCTCACCGCGGCGCTGCTGCTGGCGGCCGGCCTCTACCTGTGGCAGCGGTTGCATCCGCTGGAGGTCGAGGGGGTCACCGTCGCGGTGTCCCGGCCGGCCGGGGTGGCCTGCGACGTGACAGTCGACGTGGTCGCCACGGTGCGCACCAACGGGCGCGGCGGGACGATCCGCTACCAGTGGTTCCGCACCGGCGTGCCGCCCGGCGCCGTGCTCACCGAACGGGTCGGCAGCGGGCAGCAGACCGCCGCCCTCACGCTCAAGTGGACGTTCAGCGGGGTCGGGGCGACCGCCGCGATCGCCACCGTCAACATCATCGAACCGGCGCCGACGCAGGCCAGCACCCGGGTCGTCTACCGCTGCCCGGGCGGCTGACCGCGTTTCCCCGCGCGCGGGTCCGGGTAGCCCCACCCGAACAAACCTGGACCACGTACGTGGAGGCCCTTCGATGAGAGACAACTTCGGGGACGCGGTGGGCGACGCGTTCCGTTCGGTAATGCTGTTCCTGCCCAAGGCGGTCGCGTTCATCGCGATCCTGGTCGCCGGCTGGCTGATCGCCAAGGCCGTGCTCAAGCTCGTCGACAAGGTGCTGGAGCGGGTCCACTTCGACCGCGCCGTCGAGCGCGGCGGGATCAAGACCGCGCTGGCCCGCTCCAAGTACGACGCCAGCGACATCGTCGCCAAGCTCGCCTACTACGGGGTGCTGCTGGTCACGCTCCAGCTCGCGTTCGGCATCTGGGGCCCGAACCCCATCTCCGACCTGATCGCCGGCGTGATCGCCTGGCTGCCCCGGGCGTTCGTCGCCATCGTCATCGTGGTGGTCGCGGCGGCCATCGCCCGCGCGGTGAAGGACATCATCTCCAGCGCGCTCGGCGGCCTCTCGTACGGCCGGGTGCTGGCGAACCTCGCCTCGGTGTTCATCCTGGGTCTCGGTGTCATTGCCGCGCTCAACCAGATCGGCGTCGCCACCACGGTCACCACCCCGGTGCTGATCGCGGTGCTCGCCACCATCGGCGGCATCCTGGTCGTCGGCGTCGGCGGCGGGCTGGTCCGGCCGATGCAGAGCCGCTGGGAGAACTGGCTGACCCGGGCCGAGGAGGAGTCGCGCACCATCGCCACGCACGCCCGCGCCTACCAGGCCGGCCGGCGTGACGTCGAGGCCCGCCTCGCGGCCTCCGGCCCGTACGCGGACTCGGAGCTGACCCAGCCGGTGAGCCGCGACGCCGAGGCGGACCGCACCCAGCCGGTCCCGGCGTACCCGGCCACCCCGTCGGCCCCGGCCGCCACCGGTGCGGACCCCACCGAGCCGGTGCCGTCGCAGGCGGGCGCGGAGGCCACGCAGCACATTCCGGCGTACGCCGACTCCGAGCGCACCCAGCCGGCCACGCCGCGCCAGCCGACCGCCGAGCAGGCCGCGGACAGCGAGGCCACCATGGTCATTCCGCAGGCCGACGTGGAGAAGTTCCGCCGCTGACCCGACAGCGGCGACGAATCGGGGCGGGACCGCACGGTCCCGCCCCGATCTCGTGCCCGCCGGGGACCACCCGGGCGCCTCGCGGCAGATAGGATTCCGGCATGACCTGGCGATGTTGATGCCTTCCTGAGCGACGAGGCCGCGGGCCGCCGCGGACGCCGTGCATTGCGACCGGTGTCCGTCACGTCCCGTGGGAAGGTTCCATGCTCGTCGCTCCGGCCCGCGTGCCCGCTACCCGCCGCCTGGCGGCGACGCTCTACGGGTACGCGTTCCTCACCGACCTCGTCCTGCTCTACCCGCTCTACGTGCTGGTGTTCGCCGACACCGGGCTGTCGGTCGGGCAGATCTCCTCGCTGTTCGTGCTCTGGGCGGCCGCCGGCATCCTGCTGGAGGTGCCCTCCGGCGTGTGGGCCGACGCGGTGTCGCGCCGCCTGCTGCTCTGCCTGGCGCCGCTGCTGGCCGCCGCCGGGTTCGCGCTCTGGGTGCTGCTGCCGTCCTATCCGGCGTTCGCCGTCGGCTTCCTGCTCTGGGGCGCCGGTGGCGCGCTGCGCTCCGGGGCGCTGGAGGCACTCGTCTTCACCGAGCTGGAACGCCTCGGCGCCACCGACCGGTACGCCCGGCTGATCGGCCGGACCCGCACCGCCGAGGTGCTCGGCGCGGTCGGGTCCGGGGTGCTCGCCGGGCCGGTGTTCGCGCTCGGCGGCTACCTCGCCGTCGGCGCGGCGAGCGTGGCGACGTGCCTGCTGGCGGCGGCCGTCGCGGCCCGCTTCCCGGAACACCGCCCACCACCCGCCGCGGCGCCGCCGGGCGTCGGGCCGGGGGAGAAGCCGGGTGACGACGAGCCCGGCTGGCTGGACAGCCTGCGGCTCGGACTGGCCGAGGTGCGGGCCGACCGCCGCGTCCGCGCCGCCGTGCTGCTGGTCGCGGCCGTCACCGCGATCTGGGGCGGGCTCGACGAGTACACCGGGCTGCTGGCCGCCGACACCGGCACGGCCGAGGCGGGCGTACCGCTGCTGCTCCTGGTGGTGTGGGCCGGGATGACGGTGGGCGGGCTGCTGGCGCCGCTGGGCGAGCGGCTGACCCACCGGGGGTACGCCGGTCTGCTGGTGTTCGCGGCGACGGCGACGGCGGCCGGGGCGCTGCTGCGGCACCCGGCCGGGTTCCTGCTGCTGGCGGCCGCGTTCGCCGCGTTCCAGCTGGCCACCGTGCTCGCCGACGTGCGGCTCCAGGCCCGGATCGCCGGGTCGGCCCGGGCCACGGTCACCTCGCTGGCCGGGATGGCCACCGATCTGACAGTCGTCGCCTTCTACGGCGGGTACGGGCTGCTCGCCGGCGCCGTGGGCAACCCGGCGGCCTTCGCGGTCGCGGTCCTGCCGTACCTGCTGGTGGCGCTCTGGCTGCTCACCGGTCGGGCGTGAATCGCCAGAAAGGGGACCAATGGTCGCGTTCGCGGCCTAGCGTTGGTCCGGAAATTCGGCGACCCCGGGAGACGATCGCGGTGACGTTGGAAGCAGAGCGCACACTGCGCGACGAGGAGCTGACCGGGCTGGCCGAACTGGCCGCCCAGCTGCGGGTGGACGCCATCAGGTGCAGCACGATGGCCGGCTCCGGGCACCCCACGTCCAGCCTGTCCGCCGCCGACCTGCTCGCCGTGCTGGTCGCCCGGCACCTGCGCTACGACTGGTCCTACCCCGACAACCCCGGCAACGACCACCTGATCTTCTCCAAGGGGCACGCCTCGCCACTGCTGTACGCGGTGTTCCGGGCCACCGGCGCGATCAGCGAGCAGGAGCTGCTGGAGACGTACCGGCGGGCCGGCTCGCGCCTGCAGGGTCACCCGACGCCGGTGCTGCCCTGGGTGGACGTGGCCACCGGCTCGCTCGGGCAGGGCCTGCCGGTCGGCGTCGGGGTGGCGCTGGCCGCCCAGTACCTCGACCGCTCGCCCGCGCACGTCTGGGTGCTCTGCGGCGACAGCGAGACCGCCGAGGGATCGGTGTGGGAGGCGCTGGACAAGGCCGGCCACTACGGGCTGCGCAACCTCACCACGATCGTGGACGTCAACCGGTTCGGCCAGCGCGGCCCCACCGAGCTGGAGTGGGACCTGGACACCTACCGGCGGCGCGTCGAGGCGTTCGGCTGCCAGGCGATCGTCGTGGACGGCCACGACCTCGGCGCGATCGACGAGGCGTACGGGCAGGCACGCGACGCCACCGGGCCGACAGTGGTGCTGGCCCGCACGGTCAAGGGCAGGGGCGTGCCCGAGGTGGAGAACGACCCGGCCTGGCACGGCAAGCCGTTCGACTCGGAGCTGGCCGACCGGGCCGTCCGGGCGCTCGGCGGCCCCTGGCGCATCCGGGTCGCCGGACCGAAACCACCACCCGCGCCGCGCACCGCAGCGGCCGGGCACGGGCAGCCGGAACTGCCCCGGTACGAGCGCGGGACGAAGGTCGCCACGCGGGACGCGTACGGCGACGCGCTGCGCGCCCTCGGGGCCGCCCGGCCCGACGTGGTAGCGCTCGACGGCGAGGTCAGCGACTCCACCCGGGCGGAACGCTTCGCCGCCGCGTACCCGGATCGGTTCTTCCAGATGTTCATCGCCGAGCAGCAGCTCGCCGCCGCGGCGGTGGGCCTGGCGGTGCGCGGCTACCGGCCGTTCGCCGCGACGTTCGCCGCGTTCTGGTCCCGGGCGTACGACTTCATCCGGATGGCCGGCGTCTCCCGCGCCGACATCGCGCTCGTCGGCTCGCACGCCGGGGTGGAGATCGGCCCGGACGGCCCGTCCCAGATGGGGCTGGAGGACATCGCGGCGCTGCGCGCGGTCCCCGGCTCCACGGTGCTGTGCCCGGCCGACGCGGTCTCCTGCGCGGCCCTGGTCGCCCAGCTGCCCGACCACCCGGGGGTCAGCTACCTGCGGACGACGCGCGGCGCGTACCCGGTGCTCTACGACGACGCCGAGCCGTTCCCGATCGGCGGCAGCCGGATGCCGCGTGACGGCGGGGACGTGGCGCTGCTCGGCACCGGCGTGACGGTGCACCTCTGCCTCGCCGCCGCCGACGAGCTGACCCGCGAGGGCATCGAGGCCCGGGTGATCGACCTGTACTCGATCAAGCCGGTGGACCGGCAGCGCCTCGCCGAGGCGGTGGTGGAGACCGGCGGGCGGCTCGTCGTGGTCGAGGACCACTACCCGGAGGGCGGGCTGGGCTCCGCGGTGCTGGAGGCGCTGGCCGACCTGGGCGAACCGGCCCGGGTCAACCACCTGGCGGTACGCGGGCTGCCCGGCTCCGGCACCCCCGCCCAGCAGCTCGACCGGGCCGGCATCGGCGTCGGCGCGATCGTCTCGGCGGCCCGGGCCCTGGCCTGAGCCGGTGCTCGCCCCCGGCGGCGCGGGGTGGTGTTTGCCGGGGCCGGCGGCGGGTAGCCACGCTGTCGGTGCGACGGGAGGACGGGCGATGGCCGAACCGGAGTTCTACGCGCGGGTTTCCGCCCGCGCCGGCGTGCCGGTGGAGACGGCCCGCGCGCTGACCGAGGCGACACTGCGCACGCTCGCCGAGCGGATCAGCGGCGGCGAGGCCGACGACCTGTCCGCGCACGTCGCGCACGAGTTGCGTCCGCTGCTGGCACGCGCCCGGGTCGACGATCCCGAGGTCTTCGGGTACGACGAGTTCCTGCGCCGGGTCGCCGAACGCTCCGGCGCGACACCGTCCGACGCCGAGCGTGGCGCCCGGGCGGTGTTGCAGGCCCTGCACCGGGTGATCGGGCCCGCCCAGTTCAACCGGGCGCTGTCCCAGCTGCCCCGGGAGATCGCCGAACTCGCTCAGCCCGCCCCGCGCCCCGCCTAGGCGAAAGGAAGGGCCCCCTCTTAACGCCTCCGGTAGAGGAAGGGCCCCTTGTTAACAGCCGACCGTGCGGCGTCACTGCGGCAGCGCGTCCAAGTAGACCCAGCGGCCGTCCTCGCGGGCGAAGCGGCTGTGCTCGGCCAGCACGCCCGCCTGCCCGCCCTCGCGGTAGTGCGCCCGGAACCGGACCGTACCGGCGCTGTCGAACAGCCCGCCCTGCCCGGTCTCCACGATCTCCAGCCGGGTCCAGCGGGTGCCCGGATCCAGCTCCAGCCGGTCGGGCCGGGTGGTGGAGTGCCAGCTGTGCCGCAGGTAGGCGGCGTCGCCGAGCGCGAACGCGCTGAACCGGGACCGCATCAGCGCCTCCGCTGTCGCCGCCGTCGCCTCGCCCCGGTGCACCGGGCCGCAGCAGTCCGCGTACGGCCGGCCGGTGCCACACGGGCAGGCCGCCGGACGCTCACCCGCGCCCTCGCGCGCCTTCCGTCTCGCCATCCGGCGATTCTCTCCCACACCACGATCGCCCTCGCCGCCGGTAGGCCGGGATATCCCGGACGGGACAGGGTGAGAGGGTGCACCTCGTATAGTCGCCTCCATGATCACTCGTGGGGCCACGGCCGACGCCACCACCGGCGGTTCCGGCGTCCGGAACTTCCGCGACGCGGGCGGCGTCGGATCGTTGCGCCGTGGGGTCCTGTATCGCTCTGGCGCCCTGCATCTCCTGACGCCCGAGGGCGCCCGGGAGCTGGAGGATCTCGGGCTACGCACGGTCATCGACCTCCGCAGCATCCGAGAGGTGGCCGACCGGCCGGACCGGTGCGCGGGTCTCGACGTCGAGCAGTGGCACTTTCCGGTGTTCACCGAGCAGAGCTGGCCGGACGACCAGGTGGCGCTGTACCCGTACATGGCTGAGCAGGCCGGTCGTGCCACCGTCGCGATCATCCGGCAGCTCATCACCCCCGGTGCGCTACCTGCCCTGGTCCACTGCGCCTCCGGCAAGGACCGCACCGGAGTCGTCGTCGCCGTCATCCAGACTCTCCTGAATGCTTCCGATGCGGAGGTCACCCAGGACTTCCTGCGCTCGAACGCCGCTCTGGGCCTCACCGGATCGCCGGCCGGCGCGGCGATCGGACACGGCACCCGCCCGGTGACCGCAGCGCACCTGCTTCATGCCATGGTGTGGATCCGCAGCCACCACGGCTCGGTCTCCGCCTATCTCCAGGCTGCCGGCGCCACCGAGGCCGAACTGGAGGCCCTGCGGGGGGTTCTTGCCTGAACCGGTCGTCCCGCCGGCCGGTGCCGCACGTCTTCACGATCGCTGCGCCCACGACGCAGGCACTACGCTCCCCGGTTCATGAGTGTGAGTCCGACTCAGCGTGTCCTCGACCCCGATCAGGTCCGCCGCTACCTGACCGCCTCGCTCGGATCCGGCGCCGAGGTGGCCGGCTGCGGCCCGCTGACCGGGGGCGGGTTCGCCGCCGTCTGGTGGGTACGCCTCACCGACGGCCGCGAGGTGGTGCTCAAGGTCGGTCCGCCGCCGCACGTGCCGCTGCTGCGCTACGAGCGCGACATGATCGGCGCGGAGGCGCACTACCTGCGCCTGGTAGCCGGCCGCGCGCCGGGGGTGCCGACGCCGGCGCTGCTGCACCACGGCACCGACCCCGAGCTGGGCGACTGGCTGCTGATGGCGCGGCTGCCAGGTCGTACCCTCTGGGACCTGACCCGGGCCGGCGCGGACGTCGGGCCGCTGCGCGCGGAGTTCGGGCGCGCGCTCGCCGCGCTGCACGCCGTCACCGGCGAGCGGTACGGCTACGACGGCGACCGGGCCTCCGGCGCGACGTGGCGGGACGCGTACACGGCGATGGTGGACGACATGCTCGCCGACTCGGCGGACTGGGCCGTGCCGCTGCCGGTGCCCGCGTCCCGGATCCGGGAACTGGTGGCCCGGCACGCGACGGTGCTCGACGCGGTCCGCCGCCCGGCGCTGCTGCACTTCGACGGCTGGGCCGGGAACGTGCTCGCCGTCGACGGCCCGGACGGCACGCCGCGACTGAGCGGCCTGGTCGACGGCGAGCGGTACCTGTGGGGCGACCCGCTGATGGACCTGGTGTCGCCGCTGCTGTTCCGCCGCGCCGAGGACGAGCCGGACGACCCGCTGGTACGCGCCTACCGGGCGGCGGCGCCGTTCCCGCTCGACGCCGGGGCGCGGCGGCGGCTCGGGCTCTACCGGCTCTACCTCTATCTGCTGATGACTGTCGAGATGCCCAGCCGGAACATCACCGCCGGCAACGATCCCGGCCGGGTGGAGCTGCTGGCGAAGCTGCTCGGCGCGGAACTGGCCGACCTGGCCGGCTGAGCCTCACCGGGTCGCGGTGGCGAAGACGACGATGTTGTCCGGGTAGCTGCCGGTACCCGGGTCGAACCGCCCGCCGCACGTGATCAGCCGCAGCCGGGCCGCCGCGTCGCCGCCGTAGACCCGCGCGGTGGGGAAGCGCTCCTTCGGGTACGCGCCGACGCCGTCCACAGTGAACGTCGCGGTCCGGCCGTCGGCCCGCAGCACCCGGATCGTGTCGCCGCCGCGCAGCCGCCCGAGGTCGAAGAAGACCGCCGGGCCGTGCTGCGAGTCGACGTGCCCGACCAGCACCGCGTTGCCGGCCTGGCCGGGGGCGGGACCGGGGTGGTACCAGCCGGTGACCTCCGGCCGTTCCAGCGGCGGCACCTCCAGCGCGCCGTCGGCGTCGGTGGCGACCGGGACGACCTCGGCGTCCACGCCGATGCGCGGGATGGAGACCCGGACCGGCGTGGACCGGGGCAGTGCCGGGCCGGCCGTACCGGGGCGTTCGGTGGCGGGCGCGGCGGATACGCCGGGCTGCGGTGGCGGCGTCGACGTGCTGCCGAGCCCGGCCGAGACCAGTCCGGCGCCGGTGGCTGCGGCGAGCGTGACGGCGGTGACCAGAACGACGGTGCGCAGACGCGCCCGCCGCTGCGACTCCGACAGCATCCCACCTCCGTCCGACAGGGACGCGGCGCCCGCGCCGGGACGTCCGGCGCGGGTGGGCCGCTCGGCGAGCCGGTCAGGCCGTGGCGTCCGCGCGGCGCCGGCGGACGACCGCGTACGCGCCGCCGGCGAGCGCCCCGGCGGCCAGCACGCCGCCGGCGACGAGCACGCCGGTGTCGCCGTCGCGTCCGCCGCCACCGGCCTGCGCGCCGCCGATCGGGGTGACGGTGAACGTGGCGCTGCCGCCGTCGCTGCCGTCGCCGCACGTGGTGGCGACGGTGTACGTGCCGAGCGTGAACCCGGCGGTGAACAGTTCGGCGCTCAGGCCGCCGCCCGCGGCCGCGGTGGTGGACCTGACGTTCTGGTCCCGGTCCGGGCCGGTGACCCGGAAGATCGCGTCACCGGCGTTCGGGTTGCACGTGGTGGTCAGTACGACGGTGCCGCCGACCGGGGTGGTGGCGGGTGAGACCCTGGTGTCCGCCAGCGCGGCGGCCGGGAGCAGCAGTGCGCCGAGGCCCACGCCGAACGCCGCCGATCCGAGAAATGACTGTGCCTTCATCCGCGTCTTCCCTCACTTTTCGTCCGCTGTAGGCGTGGGACGTCGTTCGGGTGGCCAACTCCGTGACGAGCACCGGTGTGGCCAACACTAGGAGGGTTGCGGCGGTCACTGGGGGTAATTGAGAAATCTTCGTTGCCGTCCGGTGTGCTCCCTGCCGCCGCGAGACGGCGGACATGCCGGGCCAGGCCGGACGGCGGAACAGCCCGGTCCGGCACGTCTGGGGCCGGTGTCCGGTTCGCCGGCTACCGGACCGGTGGCTCCGGCCGGACCAGTCCGGTGTCGTACGCGAGCACCACCGCCTGGATCCGGTCGCGCAGGCCCAGCTTGGTCAGGATCGCCGAGACGTGCGTCTTCACGGTGGCGGTGCTCAGGTGCAGCCGGGCGGCGATCTCCGCATTGGACAGTGCCCGCGCGGTGAGCGTCAGCACCTCCCGCTCGCGGGCGGTCAGCACGGCGAGCGCGTCGGCGACAGGCGCGGGCGCGGGCAGCCGGTCGGCGTACCGGTCCAGCAGCCGCCGGGTCACTGTGGGCGCGAGCAGCGCCTCCCCCCGGGCCACCACGCGTACCGCCTCGGCGAGGTCGGCCGGGCGGGTGTCCTTGAGCAGGAACGCGCTGGCCCCGGCGCGCAGCGCGGCGTAGACGTGCTCGTCCAGGTCGAACGTGGTCAGCATGACCACTCGCGCCGGGTTGCCGGCGGCCACCAGGTCCCGGGTGGCGGCGATGCCGTCGCGCCGGGGCATCCGGACGTCCATCAGCACCACGTCCGGCCGGGTGCGGGTCGCCACCGTCACCGCCTCGACGCCGTCGGCGGCCTCGCCGACCACTGTGAGGTCGGGCCGCGCGTCGAGCACCGTGCGCAGTCCGGCGCGGATCAGCTCCTGGTCGTCGGCGATCACCACCCGCACCGTCACCCGGTCACCCCGACCGGCAGCCGTGCGTGGACCCGGAACCCGCCGGCCGGCAGCGGGCCGGCGTCGAGCGTGCCGCCGAGCAGCCGGGCCCGCTCCCGCATGCCGACGATGCCGCGCCCGGCGGGCGTTCCGGGCCGGCGGGCGGGCGCCGGGCCGTCGTTGACGACCTCCAGCCGCAGGACGCCGTCGCGGTAGTGGACGTCCACGTCGGCGCGGGTGGCGTGCCCGTGGCGCAGCGCGTTCGTCAGCGACTCCTGCACGATCCGGTACGCCGACAGCTGCACCCCGCCGGGCAGCGCCTCGCCGTCGCCCTCCCGGTGCAACGTCACCGGCAGGCCGACCGCGCGTACCGCGTCGGCGAGCGCGTCGAGCTGCGCCAGTCCCGGCTGCGGTCCGTCCTGTCCGGACCCGTCGTCGAGGGCGAGCGCGTGCAGCATGGCCCGCAGTTCGGTGAGCGCCGACCGGGCCGCCGCGTCGATCGCGCCGAGCGCGGCCCGCGCCTGGGCCGGCTGTGTGTCGAACACGTCCTCGGCGGCGGCGGCCTGCACCGCGATGACAGCGACGTGATGCGCGACCACGTCGTGCAGTTCCCGGGAGATGCGTTCCCGCTCGGCCGCGAGCACGTGCCGCTCCCAGGCGCAGCGCCGCTGCGCCTGAGCCCGCTGCAACTCGCCGAGCGCCCAGGCCAGGGCCAGCGCGGTCACCGCGAGCAGCAGGTCCCGCCAGCCGCCGGTGACCAGCTTCCACGGCGTCGGCGCCAGCAGCAGCCCGAGCGCCACGAGCGAGTACCGGGGCGGGCGCAGCCGGGCCACGTACGCCAGCGGCACCGCGACCAGGCCGAGCCAGCCGAGCTGCGGGCAGAGCGCCTCCAGGCCGAGGCCGGCCAGCGCGGCGACGCCGACGGCGTACCCCGGGTGGCGCCGGATCCACAGCAGACAGCTGGCCTGCGCGACGGCGAGCCCGACCGCGACGGCTGTCGCGCCGGTCGTGTCCGGTCCGGCGTCGGAGGCCAGCAGCGCGAGCAGGCACACGGCGAGGCTCACGGTGGCGATGCCGCCGTCGAGCAGCAGCAGGAACCGGGGCCGGGGCGCGCACTTCATGTCCGGATGCTAGGCCGCCGGCCCGCCGTTTCTCATCGGTCGCCAGACGGAGATCCGGGCCGGTGGTCGGTCCGGCGACGGAGCCGGGAACCGCTCCGCGGCCCGATCCGTACGGCGGCCCGCCGGACCTAGCGTTTCCGGCAGTCGTACCGATGTGGAGGAGTCACCGATGGAGACCACGATCCCGACCGTCGCCGCTCGCCCGAATCGCCGCCGGGACCGTCTGCTGACGGTGCTCGCGGCCACCGCCGCCGCGCTGCTGGGCTGGGTGGTCGCGGTACCAGTCGCGGGGGTGGAGTTGATCGCGCGCAGCGGCTCCACGGACCAGCGGGTGACCCCGGTGGCCGTGGTGGTGAGCACGCTGCTCGCCGGGCTGGCCGGCTGGGCGCTGCTGGCCGTGCTGGAGCGGCTCACCGGCCGGGCCCGGAGCGCCTGGACGGTGGTCGCGGTGCTGGTGCTGCTGGTGTCCCTGCTCGGGCCGCTGGGCGGGGGAGTGGGCGGCGCGGCGAAGCTGACGCTGGTGGCGCTTCACCTGGTCGTGGGCGCGGTGCTGATCACCGGCCTGCGCCGCACCGTCGGCCGCTGACGGCCAGCCGATCCGCCGACGGGGTCCGGACCGCCGCGACGGGGGCAGGCGGCCCGGACCCCGTCAGAACTAGCCTCCTAGGACGCCCTGCGCGATGTGACGCCCGAAATCCCTCCGCCACCGATGTCGAGAACGCAACGCCTGCTCCGTCCCCGGGGTGAACGCGGCCAGAATGGGTCGCACCCTCCACGAGGAGACACCGATGAAGTACCTGCTCCTGAAGCACTACCGCGGCGGCCCGACCCCGGTCACCGACATGCCGATGATCGACAAGTGGACGCCGGAGGAGATCTCCGCGCACGTGCGCTACATGCAGGAGTTCGCGGCGCGGCTCCAGGAGAGCGGCGAGTACGTCGACGGGCAGGCGCTCGCCCCGGAGGGCACGTTCGTCCGCTACGACGGCGAGGGACGCCCGCCGGTGACCGACGGCCCGTTCGCCGAGACGAAGGACCTCATCGCCGGCTGGATGGTGATCGACGTGGACAGCTACGAGCGCGCGCTCGTACTGGCCGCGGAGCTGTCGGCCGCGCCCGGCCAGGGCGGCAAGCCGATCCACGAGTGGCTGGAGCTGCGCCCGTTCCTGACCGCGCCGCCCACCATCACCGAGTGATCCGTCCGATGGACGAGGTCGCGCTCCGCAGCCTCATCCCGGGCGTGCTCGGCGTCCTCGTCCGCCGCGGAGCCGACTTCGCGGCGGCCGAGGACGCCGTGCAGGACGCGCTCGTCGAGGCGCTGCGCGTCTGGCCGTCCGACCAGCCCCGCGATCCGCGCGGCTGGCTGGTCACAGTGGCGTGGCGGCGGTTCCTGGACGCGGCCCGCGCCGACGCCGCCCGGCGCCGGCGCGAGGACCTCGTCGAGGAGGAGCCGCCGCCCGGCCCGGTGTCCGCCGTGGACGACACGCTCCAGCTCTACTTCCTCTGCGCGCACCCGTCGCTGAGCCCGCCGTCGGCCGTCGCGTTGACGCTGCGCGCCGTCGGCGGGCTCACCACCCGGCAGATCGCGCGGGCGTACCTGGTGCCGGAGGCCACCATGGCGCAGCGGATCAGCCGCGCCAAGCGCACCGTCTCCGGCGTGCGCTTCGATCAGCACGGTGACGTCGCCACCGTGCTGCGGGTGCTGTACCTGGTGTTCAACGAGGGCTACTCCGGCGACGTGGACCTGGCGGCCGAGGCGATCCGGCTCACCCGGCAGCTCGCCGCCGCGATCGACCACCCGGAGGTGGCCGGGCTGCTCGCGCTCATGCTGCTGCACCACGCGCGCCGGGCCGGGCGGACCGCGCCCGACGGCAGCCTGGTGCCGCTGGCCGAGCAGGACCGCAGCCGGTGGGACACCGTGCTGATCGCCGAGGGTGTGGGCATCCTCCAGACCGCCCTGTCCCGGGACCGGCTGGGCGAGTTCCAGGCCCAGGCCGCCGTCGCGGCGCTGCACGCCGACGCGCCCACCGCCGCCGAGACCGACTGGGTGCAGATCGTCGAGTGGTACGACGAGCTGGTCCGCCTGACCGGCAGCCCGATCGCCCGGCTCAACCGGGCGGTGGCCGTCGGCGAGGCGGACGGCCCGCGCGCCGGGCTGGCGGCGCTCGCCGCCCTCGACGACTCGCTGCCCCGGTACACGGCGGTGGCCGCGTACCTGCACGAACGCGACGGCGACCCGGACCGGGCGGCGCGCCTCTACGCGGAGGCGGCCCGCCGGGCGTCCAGCCTGGCCGAACGCGACCACCTGAACCGGCAGGCGGCTCGCCTCAACAGCCGCCGCCCGGCGCGGGCCGACGGATGAGCGGGACGCGGACGCGGGTTCTGGCCCGGCTCGCCGACGACCTCGCCGCCTGTCTGCGGATGGGGGTGAGCGCGGGTCGGCCGGTGGCGGCGCCGGCCGATGTGGCAGCGTGGCCTGATGCACGCATCCCTCCCGGTCGACGTCGACCTCGCGCTGGTCGGCGGCGGCGGTGCCGCGTCCCTGGTCCTGGCCGCGCTGGACCGGCACGGCGTGACCGGGCTGCGGGTCGCGGTGGTCGACCCGGTGCACAAGCGCGGCCAGGACCGCACCTGGGCGTTCTGGGGCCTGCCCGGCGACGACCTGGACCCGCTGCTGAGCGCGAGCTGGTCGCAGGTCGACGTGGTCACGCCCGCCGGGCGCCGCGTCCTGACGCTCGACCCCCTGCGGTACGCCATGCTCCGCTCCGCCCCGGTCTACGACCGGGCTGCCGAGGCCGAGCGGCGGCTGGACGCGGTGCGGATCAGCGTCCCGGCGGGGGAGCTGCGTGACGACGGCGAGCGGGTGACGGTCCGTGACCCGGACGGGCGGGACCTGGTGCGGGCCGGCTGGGTGCTCGACTCGCGGCCCCGGCGGCCGAAGCGGCCGGGGCGCACGAGCTGGTTGCAGCACTTCCGGGGCTGGTGGCTGGCCGCCGACCGGCCGACGTTCGATCCGCAGCGGGCGGTGCTGATGGACTTCCGCACGCCGCAGCCGCAGCGCGGGGTGTCCTTCGGGTACGTGCTGCCTGTCGACGACCGGTTCGCGCTGGTCGAGTACACCGAGTTCGGGCCGGAACTGCTCGACGACGCAGGCTACGACGCGGCGCTGCGCGGGTACGCCGGCCTGCTCGGTCTGGACCTGACCGCGCTGCGGGTGCGGGAGGTCGAGGACGGCGTGATCCCGATGACCGACGGCCCGTTCGAGTCCCGCCCGAGTCCGCGCGTGGTGCGGCTGGGCACCGGCGGTGGCGCGACCCGCCCGTCCACCGGATTCACGTTCTCCGCGATGCTGCGCCAGGCCGACCAGGTGGCACTGGCGCTCGCCGCCGGCCGCCCGCCGGTCCCGGCGCCCGCGTACCCGGGCCGGCACCTGTGGATGGACGCGGTGGCACTGCGGGCGCTGGACCGGGGGCACGTCGGCGGGGTGGAGTTCTTCGAGCGGCTGTTCGACCGCAACCCGCCGGAGCGGGTGCTGCGGTTCCTCGACGGCGTCACCAGCCCGGCGGAGGATCTGGCGGTGATGCGGTCCAGCCCGCTGCTGCCGATGACCGGCGCGGTGCTCGGTGACGCGGCCGGCCGGCTGCGTGCCCGGCTGCGCCGCTAGCCCGCACTAGATCATCCGGCGCCGTACCCGCCACACCACCACGCCGATCAGGATCGCCGCGACGGCGACGAACACTGCCGCCTCGATGAGCTGGAACGTCCAGAACCGGTCGGCGGGGTGGTAGACGCCGAACCGCTGGATGCCGCGCGCGTGCAGGAACTGGTTGAGGTTGGTGCCGGCCCGGTCGGCGGCGCCTGCCAGTTCGTCGTACTCGGTCCGGCTCAGCCTGCGCCCGGTGGCGTCCGCGTAGCCGTGTTCGATCACCCAGTCGGCGATGCCGGGCCGCTGCCCCGCCTGCTCCTGCGCGCCGCCGGACCGCACCGGCGTCATGGCGGTGAGCGGCGTGGCGTACGCGGGGCGGGCCAGCAGCGCCACCGACATCCGGGCGGCGAGGAACGCCCCGAAGGCGACGCCGGACGCGGGCAGGCTGCGCCGCAGGATCGCCCCCGCGGCGGTGGCGACGCCGAAGGCGAACAGCGCGTACGCCACCGGGACGAGGCCCTCCAGGTCGAAGGCGTCGTACTGGAACCGCCCCTCCCACGCGTCGAACGGCTGACGGAACCAGGTGAGCACAGCGGTGAACATCCCGGTGAGCGCGACGGTCACGCCGGCCAGCGCCGCGAGCTTGGCCGCCAGCCAGCGCATCCGCGGCACGGCCTGTGTCCAGGCGAGCTGCCAGGTGCCGTCCTCCAGTTCGCGCGCGAGCAGCGGCGCGCCGAGGAACGCGCCGATGACGACGGGGACCAGGTAGAAGGCCGCCAGGAGGTTCTCGACGTAGCCGTACTGCTCGTCGAGCCGGCGGAAGGCGGCCGCGCAGGCCCCGTCGACGCCGGCCTGCCCCGCGCACCGGGCGGGACCGCCGGGGAACAGGTCGTGGGCCTGCGTCCCGAGCACGATGAGGGCGACGCCGAACAGGCCGACGAGCAGACCCAGGACGCAGACCTCGCTCCGGTGCTGACGCCAGATCAGCCACGTCATGCCGTCACCTCCGGCGTGAGCGCGGCGTCCGGCTCGGACGGCCGGCGCAGGTACGCCAGCACCAGGTCCTCCAGCGCGACCGGCCGGGCCTGCCACCCGGGCGCGGCGGGGAGCCCGCCGTCGCGTACCAGAAGGGTGGTGTGCCGGTCGCTGTGGACGGCCTCCACGACGGCGCCGGACCGGTCGGGGTCGTGGGCCGTGCGCGGGCCGACGAGCAGCCGGTGCTCGGCGAGGAGGGTGTCGATGTCGCCAGTGAGCGTGACCCGGCCCTGGTTGAGCACGACCAGGTGGTCGCAGACGCGCTCCAGTTCGTGTACGACGTGGGAGGAGAACAGGACTGTCACCCCGCCCTCGGCCACCGAGCCCATGAGGACCTGGAGGAACTCGTGCCGGGCCAGCGGGTCGAGGCTGGCCACCGGTTCGTCGAGGACGAGCAGGTCGGGCCGCTTCGCCAGGGCCAGCGCCAACGCGACCTGGGCCTGCTGCCCGCCGGAGAGCGCACCGGCCCTGCGGTCGAGCGGGATGCCCAGCCTCGCCAGCCGGCGCTCGGCCAGCCCGCTGTCGAACCGCATGTTGCAGGCCCGGCCGAAGCGGAGCATCTCGGCGACGGTGAAGCGCTTGTACAGCGGGTGGTCCTGGGCCAGGAACCCGACCCGGGCCAGAGTCCGCGGGGTGCTGTCCGTGACGTCGTGGCCGAGGACCTGCACAGTGCCGGTGCTCGGTGCCAGCAGCCCGACGACCAGGCGCAGCAGCGTGGTCTTGCCCGCGCCGTTCGGCCCGACCAGGGCGATCACGCCGCCCGCCGGCAGGGCCACTGTGCAGTCGCGCAGCGCCCAGCCCTTCCGGTACCGCTTGCCCAGACCGTCGGTGCGCAGCGCGAACCCGGTCGCCGTCACGCCACGTCCTCGTTCCTCGTCTGCTGGTGGACGGAGGTGAACAACGCGTCGACCGCCTGTTCGTCGAGGCCGGCCGCGTAGGCGCGGCGCAGCCAGGTCTCCAGGCCGCGGCGCAGCGACGTGTACGTCGCCGCCGACATCGCGGCCGACTGCCGCTCGGTGACGAAGGTGCCCTGGCCGGGCCGGCCGGTGACCAGTCCCTCCTGCTCCATCTGCCGGTACGCCTTGGCGACGGTGTTCGGATTGATCGCCAGGTCCTCGACGACCTCGCGGATGAGCGGGAGGCGGTCGCCGGGTTGGAGGAAGCCCAGCAGCACCGCCTGGCGGACCTGCTGGACGAGTTGCAGGTACGGCGGCACGCCGGAGTGGGTGTCGAGCCGGAAGACGAACACGGTCAGCCCCTTCACTGCTTTACTAGGACCATAGTAAAGCAGGAGGGTCGCGTGGGCGGAGTCCTCCGTGGCCCTATCGGTGGCCGGTCGCCTCGGCGACGCGGTCGCGCACCAGCGTCCGCAGTCGCTCCATCGGGTCGCCGTCGCCCGCGCCGAGCCGGTTGCGCAACGCCGCCACCGTCAACCCCAGTTCCGGGTACGCGAACGCGAGGCTGCCGCCACTGCCGGCGGTGCCGAACGATCCGTCGTCCTCGACCGCGTACCCGAGGCCGAACGCGCTCTCCTGCCCGAACACCCACTCCTGCGCGCGTACCGCCGGTGCGGACACCTCCCGCATCCGCT
The DNA here is from genome assembly GCF_040649715.1 of Micromonospora sp. NPDC048887. Classification (NCBI taxonomy): domain Bacteria; kingdom Bacillati; phylum Actinomycetota; class Actinomycetes; order Micromonosporales; family Micromonosporaceae; genus Micromonospora; species Micromonospora sp. NPDC048887. The sequence goes on from NZ_JBEZGA010000014.1 coordinate 160,745, forward strand.
CGGCGGAGACCAGCCGCACCCCGTCGACCGGGCCGAGCAGCGCCGCGTACATCCGGGCCACCGCGCGGGCGCTCATCGTGCCGACCGACGGCACGTCGGCGCGCAGCACGTCGGGGCGGGAGCCGATGACGGTGTCCGGGCGTACCGCGGGCGGGGCGACCGCGTCGAAGTGCGGCAGGTTGGCCCCGGCCCAGGTCATCAGCGCGGACAGCCCGGCGTCCTCCAGCCGGGCCAGCCGGGGCAGGTCCGCCTCGGGCACGCCGAGGAACAGTTCCCGGTCCACGCCGAGCGGCCCGGCCACCTCGTCGGCGAGCACCCGCGAGACCGGCAGGCCGGTGACCCGCCGGACCACCTCGCCGAGCAGCCAGCCCCACGTCCAGGCGTGGTACGCCAGCCGTTCGCCGGGTGTCCACAGCGGCCGCGCGTCGGCCAGCAGCGCGCACATGCGCGTCCAGTCGGTGAAGTCCTCCGGGGTGACGCCGGCGGGCAGCGCGGGCAGGCCGGCGGTGTGGGTGAGCACGTGCCGCAGCGTGATGCCGTCCTTGCCGTGGCGGGCGAACTCCGGCCACACCGCCGCGAGTGGCAGGTCGTAGTCGAGGCGGCCCCGCTCGGCCAGCACGTGCACCACAGTGGCGGTGAGTCCCTTGCCGGTGGAGACCGCGTGCACGGGCGTGTCGGCGGACATGGGCCGGCCCGACGTGGTGTCGGCCAGCCCGGCCTGCTCGGTGACTATCGCGACGCCGTCCAGGTACGCGGCCACCTGCACCCCGGCCTCCCGGCCCGAGGAGACCAGCTCACCGATCGTCGCCCGCACCTCGGCCCGCAGGCCGTCCCACCGCGTGTCCACGATCTCGCAGCGTGCCAGACCGGGGGCGACGGCGTCGTCTGCTTTTCGCCGTCGGCCGTCCGATTCGCGCCGCCACGGTGGCGCCGGTTCGCCCGGCGTCACCGCGTGCTCGTTCGCGGCGGGTCGCCGGGGGATCCCGGTGCCGGCGACCATCAGGCGATGCTCAGCGGGTGACCGCGGTCGGCGTACCGCCGGTGGTGCCCTGGGCAGGCAGCGGGCTCGCGCTGCCAGGGGTGCCCTGGGCGGCCAGGGGGCTGGCGTCGCCGGTGAGCAGCCGGGCGCGCAGCGCGGCGATGGTCTCCTCGCCGACACCGAGCCGACCGGTCACGTAGCCGTGCGGCGAGCCGTGTGCGGCCCGCAGATCGGCCAGCACCAGCCGGATGATGTCGGCGGGCGCCCGTCCGTACGCGGGCCAGCCCGGCGTCGCGCCGCCGTTGCGGTCCCGCCACTCGGCCACCAGCCGGTCGGTGGCCTGCTCGGTGCGCGCGAAGTCGGTCGCGATCTGCTCGTCGTCCACGCCGAGCAGGGCCAGCACCAGCGCGGCGAGCAGCCCGGTGCGGTCCTTGCCGGAGGCGCAGTGGAACACCAGCGGCAGCTCGCCGTACGCGATCACCTCCAGCGCCTGCCGCAGTTCGGCCACGCCGTCCTCGGCCACCTCGGCGTACCGGTCGGCCAGGTAGCGCCACGGGTCCACGTCGGGATCGATGTCGGCCTGCACGTACGGCCGGTGCTCGATGCTCAGGTTGTGCCAGGTCACGCCGAGGCTCTCCGGCGCCCGGCCCCGGTCGGTGATCTCCCACGGGTACCGCAGGTCGATCACGGTGCGGACACCGAGCGCCGCGAACCGTTCCAGATCGTCACCGGCGAGCTTGGCCAGCGAGTCGGAGCGGTAGAGCCGGCCCCGGGCGACGGTGCGGCCGTCGCCGGTCCGCCAGCCACCGAGGTCACGGAAGTTGCAGAGCGTGGCGAAGCCGGGGGGAGTGGTCATGGCCGCACGGTAGCCGGGCGCGGCGGGTCTGGTGGTCCCGCGCGCCCGCGTACCCGGTAGGTTGCCGGGCATGGCGGAGGCGGAGACCGGCCGGGTCGTGGAGATCTGGACCGACGGCGCGTGCAGCGGCAATCCCGGGCCCGGCGGCTGGGGTGCGGTGCTGCGCTGGGGCGGGCACGAGCGGGAACTCTGCGGCGGCGAGGCCACCCCGACCACGAACAACCGGATGGAGCTGACCGCCGCCATCCGCGCGCTGGAGAGCCTGACCCGCCCGGTCACGGTACGGCTGCACACCGACAGCACGTACGTGCGCAACGGCATCACCGGCTGGCTGAACGCGTGGAAGCGCAACGGCTGGCTGACCGCCGCGAAGCAGCCGGTGAAGAACGCCGACCTGTGGCAGGCGCTGGAAGCGGCCTGCGCCCGGCACGACGTGACCTGGCTGTGGGTGAAGGGCCACAACGGGCACCCGGAGAACGAACGCGCCGACGCGCTGGCGAACCGGGGCATGACCGAGGCGCGGGGCGGTGTGGCCGCCACCCCGCGCGCGCGTCAGCGCAGCGGCCGACCCTCCTCGATCTCCTCCGGCTCCTCGGACGGGTCGCCGGCGCCGGAGACCGCAGCGACGTCGTAACCGGCCCGGCTGACCTCCCGTGCCGAGCGCCGCTCCTCGGCGGGCAGGTCGGCGAAGTCGTCACCGGTGTCGTCTGTGGTGTGCAGGGACTCGCCCGGCGGGCGCAGGGACGCCTCGTACGCGGTCGCGCCGTCGGGCTCGTCGCCGGCCGCGCGGCCGAAGGACTCTTCACTGGTCATGTCGCACTCCTGCCCGCAGCGGGTGACGGCAAACGTCGAGTGGCCCGGGTCCGTTCGGTGGCCTCGTCCGTGGTGGGGGTGCCTGTTCAGCGGGCGGCGTCCGGCCCGCGGGCCGCGTCCGGGTGGGTCGGCATCGAGGAGCCGCCCGAGCTGCTGCCGGAGGCGCCGCCCGCCATGCCGGATCCGTCGTCCTCGGTCACCTCGTCCGGTTTCGGCGTGCCGGGGGCGGGCGCCGGCACGTCGGTGTCCGCGGCCGTCTGCACCAGCGGAACCTGCCCGGCCTCGTCCTCGGCGTGCGCCGGGTCGACCGGCTCCTCACCGTCGCGTGCCCGATACCCCACCGGTGCCCCTCCCGTCGATCGGTCGTCGTCCGCGCCGCCTACCCCACCCCACCCCCACCAAACCCCACCCCGGCCGGGAGCGGGCGGGCCGGGGTGGCGTCAGCGGGGGCGGGGGCGGCGTGGCTGGGGGCGGGCCGAAGTCAGGGTCAGGGACCAGTGGGCCGGGCGGCGTAGCCCCGGCGGCAGGACGGTGCGGCGGTCGCCGCGTGCGGCGTCGAGCTGCGACTGGTGGGTGAACAGGCACTCGCCCAGGTCCGTGCCGCGCAGGTCGGCCCCGCGCAGGTCCGCGCCGGTCAGGTCGGCGGCGCCGAGGCGTACGCCCCGCAGGTCGGCGCCGATCAGGCAGGCGCCGCGCAGGTTCGCGCCGGCCAGCGGGGTACGGCGCAGGTCCACACCGATCAGCAGCGCGCCCCGGCGGTCCGGGCCGGCCCGTCCGGCGCGGGCCTGTTCGGCGGCGCGGGACAGCAGGCGGTTGGCCCGGTCCCGGTGCGCGTCGACGTCGAGGTCGAGCAGGTCGTCAGGGGTGCCGTCGGTGAGCCGGGCGGTCTCGTCGAGCGCGGCGGTCAGCTCGCCGCGCAGCGGGCCGGGCGGGGTCAGGCGTACCGCCTCGGTCAGGTACCACAGCAGCTCGTGCAGCGGGCGCAGCACGGCGAAGCTGTCGAACATCCGCTGTGCGGTGGCCGGGTCGGCCCGCCAGTCACGGCCGGCGAACGTGTGCTGGGTGAGGTGCTGACCGGCGCCGAAACAGTCGAAGACGGTGCAGCCGGGGAAGCCGCGTTGGCGCAGCTCGGTGTGGATGCCGCAGCGGAAGTCGGCGCCCAGGTTCGGGCAGGGCCGCCCGGCCGGCTTGTCGATGGCGAAGTCGGCCGACGCGGTGAACGCCGGCGCGACGCAGCACACCCCGGCGCAGCGCGAGCAGTCCGCCCGCAACTCCCGCCCGCCCACCACGCGCACCCCCACAGTTCCCCCTCCGAACACCCGCCCATTCTCCCCACCCACCGTCCCCAGCCCACCTCACCCCACCCCGTCGATCATGAGGTTGACGGCGACAAGCCGGGCCGGGAGCCCCGTCAACCTCATG